>NZ_JBEOPI010000011.1:0-123817 GCF_040309905.1 Shewanella sp. CAL98-MNA-CIBAN-0140 | reverse complement strand
TAGCGTTGTAGCCACTGGGTTGCGATCACCTTGGTCCAGCTCGGATCCGGTTCGCCTAATGCTGGGCTACTCTCTTGATTAGCCATTTGGGCGCTAGGGTGTGACTGGGTTGGCGGCTGAAACCACGCTTGTTGCGCAGCTGGTAATGACGATATTACGTATGGACTGCTGCTCACCAGTGTTTTAAATCCACTTGCGGATGTCATCATCGCATTACCCCATAGCGTTGTAGCCACTGGGTTGCGATCACCTTGGTCCAGCTCGGATCCGGTTCGCCTAATGCTGGGCTACTCTCTTGGTTGGCGATAATGGCACTGGGGTGAGACTGGGTTGGCGGCTGAAACCAGGCTTGTTGCGTTGCTGGTAATGACGATATTACGTATGGACTGCTGCTCACCAGTGTTTTGAATCCACTTGCGGATGTCATCATCGCATTACCCCATAGCGTTGTAGCCACTGGGTTGCGATCACCTTGGTCCAACTTGGGTCCGGTTCGCTCAATGCTGGGCTACTATCTTGGTTGGCGATAATGGCACTGGGGTGAGACTGGGTTGGCGGTTGAAACCAAGCTTGTTGCGTTGCGGGTAGTTGCGATTGTGCGATGACACTGGTATCGCCCCATACGCTAGGTTGTTGTTTTTTCGCTTGAGCCTCTGGGCTGAGTAAAAAATTAACCGCCAGTTTAGCGCTGTCAATATGCGTCGCATTATATGGAATGGCAATAAAATGGATATTACTCAAGCTGCCATCACGCATGCGATAACTGCGGATGCTGTCTGGCAAGTCAAAGCGCGCCACTGCTGCTGGAACATCGGCGGCTGAAAAGGTAAATGCCAATGCCAATTCGCTATCACCCATTAAGCGGCGCAGCGCCATGCCGCTGGACATAAAGTGTTGGCCTTTACGCCATAAATTGGGATGTAATTTATCTAAATATTGCCAAAGCACAGGTAACAACAACGCTTGGCTTTGCGCTGTGGCAGGTTGATAAAGTAGATTTTTAATCGCCGCAGGTTGTGAACTATTGAGCACAATTAAGGCGTATTTTAAAAAGCTCATAGCCAAAAAGTCAGGCGGCTTAGGATAGGTAAATCGGCCTGGATGTTGTTGTGTCCACTGGCTTAACTGTGGCAATGTTTGTGGCGGCGTTTGGCTAACAAGATTGTCGTAATAAAAGGTTAACGCGGCTTTGCCCCAAGGTGCTTCCATGCCTAATGTAGGCACACCAAAGTCGCGGGTCATGGCAGGATTATTGTCTGGATCGGTTAAACTAAAGTTGGGTAATTGAGGCACCCAGTTAGGGGTGAGCAATTGATGTTTTGCCATCGCGGCAAAGTTCTCGCCATTAATCCACACGAGATCCACTTGACCATTATGGTCGTTAGCAGCGGATTTTTCTGCCAGTACGCGACTGACCGCTTCACTGGTGTCGGTCAGTTTTACATGATGTAATTTGATGTGATATTGCTGGTCAAGCTGATCCGCAACCCACTGAATATACCTATTGATTTGTGGATCGCCGCCCCAAGCATGAAAATACACCTCTTGATTTGCACCACGTGCTTCAATGTCTGACCATGCTGCTTGCTCATTGGTTTTGGCATAAGCCACACCAGCCCCAAAACTGGCGCATATAAAAAAGCCCAATGCGGTTGCTGCAACAATATGCAGTATAGCTTTAGGCCTTTTTATTAAAAAAATGATCTTATCGAGCGACATTAAGCGACCAATCATAATCTAAAAAATCGATATCCAATTGCTGCTTTTCTGCAGTGGTTTGAAGTGCTGGACTGAGCTTTAATGCGCTAGGATACAGTAATAAAAAGGCATCGATCGAATCCGCGCCGCCAAAGCCTTGGGTAAAATCTTCACCATACCATTTAAAAATGGCTGACAAATAGACCGTATCGCCTTTGGCGTAGTTTCGGCTGTTGTCGCTAAGAAAACGCTCAGTTTGTGCGTTTAGTTGCTGCTCAAGCTTGGCGCCTGTGTAAGCTTCTTCACGCAGCGCAGGGCAACCTATGCTGGCACAGTTTACCGCAAAATGAATTCTAGGCTCATTATATCGATCGCTACCGCGGATCAATTTATGTTCAATATCGTTGAGGCTGCGGGTTTTACCCAATAATGGGATAAAGCTTTTATCCCAAGGTGAGCTAAATAATCCGCCCAAGTCTTTGATGGAGTCGATATCAGGGTACTGGGTTAAGATAAGTTCAAGCGTCCACGCGTTGTAAGCATTGATTAAAAATGCTAATTGTGACGATTTATCCCAAGCATCGAATTCAGTTTGAGTAATGTGACTGAGTTGTGTCAAATAGCCCTGCAATTTGGCATGGTCTTGTTGCATAGCAGAGTAATCTACCGCGCTACTGTGACCTTGGTTTATGGGTTGTACATGTTGGCTAACTAAGTACTGCCAGTCTTGGTGTAACGTCTGTTGCGCCGCTGCCGCTGCAACTTGGGTCGTAACCGATGGCTGCGATTCAGCGGCAAAACTCAGTGAGTTAAAAACAACAGCGAACATAACCACTGCAGTTGAAAATACCTTTACTATTTTATTCATCATGTTTTGCTCACTTACTGTTTGTGCCATTACTCTTGCCTATTCTGTGTGTACTCATTAATCAGTGTTGTCACACAATAGGCGTCAACTCATCTCTCTTTAGCTGACGCCATAATTTGTTAGCCTCTAAAGCATTGATGTTAATGGGCATATAGCTTCATCAACACTGTCTTTAAACCATTAACCACGACGCCATGTGTGGTATTTTTCTAACCAGCCCAGCACTGTTTCTGGCGCGTGGTTACGCTTCCATTCACCGGCGGCGGATTTGTTACCTTCAGCCCAAGTCGGGTAGCTGTGAATGGTGCCTAAAATTTTATTGAGTCCTAATCCGTGTTTCATTGCTAATACAAACTCAGCAATTAAGTCACCAGCATGCTCCGAGACAATGGTAACGCCTAAGATTTTGTCCTTGCCTTTAGGGGTGATCACCTTAATAAAACCGTCGGTCGCACTGTCGGTAATGGCTCGGTCTAATTCGGCAAAGTCAAACCGAGTGACTTCGTAATCAATGCCTTGCTGCTTGGCTTCGTATTCGTTAATACCGACACGGGCTACTTCTGGGTCGATAAAGGTGGTCCATGGGATGACGCGATAATCGACTTTAAACTTTTTAAATTGACCAAATAACGCATTCACTGCGGCATACCAGCCTTGATGAGCGGCCACATGGGTAAATTGGTACGGGCCAACAATGTCGCCTGCAGCGTAAATGTTGGGGTATAAGGTTTCTAAATATTCATTAGTAACAATGGTGCGATTGGTTTCGATGCCTAATGCTTCTAAACCGTAACCGTCTAAGCGGGCACTGCGACCGACGGCGCACAGAAGCTCATCGTATTCGATTGCCAGTTCTTGCTCTTGATGCTTGACGATAATGAATTTTTTATCATCACGCAGCTCACAACGCAGCGCTTGGTGCGAGGTTAAAATGTTGACGCCACTTTTTTGCAGCGCTTGGGTGGCAAATTCAGACACTTCAAGATCTTCTTTGATCATGATGCGATCGGCCATTTCAATTTGAGTCACTTTGGATCCTAAACGGGCAAAACTTTGGGCCAGTTCAGATCCAATTGGACCGCCGCCGAGGACCACTAATTTTTGTGGTGCGCTATCGAGTTTGGCAAATTCATCCCATAAAGTATCGCTGGTGACATAGCCGACTTCTTCAATGCCAGGTAACGGCGGCACAAACGGACGAGCACCCGTGGCAATCACAATACTGCGCGCGGTTAAGCGGCTGGTGTTGCCGTCTGGGTAGCTAATTTCTACGGTCCATGGGTCGACTAATTTAGCATAGCCTTTTACTACGTCGACACCTAAATTGGTGTAACGCTCAACGCTGTCGTGTGGGGCAATATCGGCCACGACTTGATGCACGCGTGCCATGACTTTTTTAAACGAAAACTCAGGGGTGATGTCTTCTAAACCATAATGATGGGCGTTTCTTATCTGCTGGGCTATCTTGGCGCTTTTAATGATCGCTTTACTCGGCACACAGCCATAGTTTAAGCAATCACCGCCCATTTCACCGGCTTCAATTAAGGTGACTTTGGCTTTCACTGCAGCGGCAATGTAGCTGGTGACAAGACCTCCTGCGCCGGCGCCAATCACAATCATGTTGCGATCAAATTTGGCGGGCTTGGTCCAGTTGCTGTATACGCGGCGTTTTTTGATCATATTAACAATCGCCTTAGCAATCAGTGGGAATAAACCTAATAGTGCAAATGACACAATCAGGTTAAATGATAAAATGTTCGCTAAACTGTCAATTTGTGCCAGTTGAGTTCCGGCATTAACATACACAAAGGTGCCCAAAAACATACCGACTTGGCTAACCCAGTAAAAGGTCCACGATTTAAACCCGGTGACGCCCATCAACAAGTTAATCACGAAGAACGGGAATATAGGCACTAAGCGTAAGGTGAATAAATAAAAGCCACCTTCTCTTTCAATGCCGGCATCAATGGCCGCTAAACGTTCAGGAAAGCGCTGCTTGATGGTATCTCGTAGCAAGTAACGTGACACTAAAAATGCCAGTAATGCACCAATACTTGAGGCAAATGAGGCAATAATTAATCCTTCAACTATGCCAAATAGTGCGCCTGAGGCAATGGTGAGAATGGCTGCACCAGGTAGAGACAATGCCGTCACTGCAACATACAGTAAAAAGAACCCGCCAATAACCAGCAGCGGCGATTGCTCGCGCAATTGGTCGAAATCATTCATTGAGCCTTTTAAGCCATCTAGGGTCAGTAACTGATGTAGGTCAAAATAGAAAAACAGACCCACTAATATTGTGGCAATGAGTAATAAAACAATTTTTTTAAACATAAACAATAGCCTTAAAATGAATGCTGTAAGGTAAGTGTGGCGTTAACCGGTAATTCAGGGAAAACCAAGGTAGAACCGAAATAACCGCCTTCAAATACTGGGCGCCAGTTCTGTTGATTAGTAATGTTATTCACGTCTAGCCTTAAACTTGTTTGCTCGCTAAAGTCATAGCGAGTGTTGATATTTAGCGTGTACTGATCGCGAATATACACAGTCGCTAAATAATCCAATGGGTAACTCTTGGTATATAGACCGGAGAAACCGGCTTTCCATTTCTCAGTAATGGACATTCCGCCATTAATTGTGAACGTTTGTTCAGGTAAGCCTTGTACACGGCGGTCAGACGGTGCAAATGAAGCGAAGTTTGGTGCGCCAATACCTGTGCCTTGAATGATATCGGGACGCGAGTTATCAAAGGTATCGGCCACTTGTACCGTATCTTGGCTACTGGCTGAATCATCATAACGAGCGTCTAAATAACTGTAGCCCGCGCTTAACCAAAATGGGTCGGCATCATAAAAGGCTTGGGCTTCAAAACCTTTAGTGCGAACGCCTGTGTTGCTGCCGTCACGATTTCGCAGACTGCGTTTTTGGTCAAACACTGCCCCGTCGATATACCAAGCACTGTCAGTGGGTGAATATTTAATGCCAATTTCAGTAAGGGTATTTTCGGTGGCAAAATTTTGGCTACTAATCTGGTTATTAGCGCCTAACGTCGTGCCGCCTGCCATGCTATTTGAGGTTGATTCGTTATAACTGGCGCTTGCATAGGTGGTGATATCGTCAGTAATGCGATAGCTCAAACTGATTTGCCCAGATTCAAGCATTTCACTTATCGAATCGCTGGCTGCAACTTGTTCTTGGGGGGCAATGGCATCGCGCGCATCTACATTATAAAAATCGGCACGATAACCTACGCTGGTTGAGAACTTATCGGTCCATTGGCTGTTATGTTGAATGGCTAGACCCGTTTGCCAACTGGTTGAGTCAGTGGTGTCAGATAATGAAAAATCGCCACTGCCATCTGCATTGGTATCGTATTGGGCGCCAGGTGACACAAACACACCAGGGCGCAGTTCAACTAGCCTTGCTTGCTGCTCAGCAGTAAGTGGAATACGGCGGTTTTCAATTGGACCGGTTAAGTCGATAGGTAAGTCAGCCTCGGTGGTAAATTGGCTGTAACCTAACACCTTGTTGTAGCGAATATCGACCGCAGTAATGGTGCTTTGGGCGTCATTCCACTCATAAGCCAGTTCCACTCTGTTTTGAGCGGTATCTGCACCATCAATGATTTCAACAAAACTGTTTTGAGCAATTTCTTCACGCTCTAAGTGTTGATAATAAGTGATGTTTTTAAGCGTGGCCTTATTACTTAGTTTACGCACATAAGTACTGTGGAGTAACAAGGTTTGCGCGTCATTGATATTGTCGGGATCGGTTAATACTTGGCTGCGATCTATCTCAACTAACCCGGTAGGCGATACGATGGCATTGGCGCCAGCAATAGTACTGCCATTAGGCTGTACACCTTGGCCAGTCACGTATAAACCGTTATCGATTAATGCTTGAGTCGGACGGTTAATCCCCGCGTTATCGGTAAACTCAACATCATAGTATTCGACATTAATGTCCCACGTGCTGACATCGTCCGGCAAAAATCTAAATGCGACAAAAATACTGTCGCTTTTAAAGCCTGAATAATCGTAGTAGCTGCCATTATCGATATGTTCTGCACTTAAGCGAACACCGCTTTGGTTGGCGACAATGTCGGTGCCAACATCTATTTGAGCTCGGTAATGATCCCAACTGCCGCCAGAGAGGGTGAGCTTAGTAAATTGCTCGTCAGTAGGCGCGACTTTAGAATGTATGTTAACAAATCCACCATTACGTTGGCTGGTGCCTAATAGCACTGGCGGCGCACCTTTTACCACATCAATTTGGTCGACTGCGTTAAATGACATAGGTACACCAAAGCCATTGTTGCCCGCTTGGCGACGCACACCATCTTGATATAACTCACCTAATTGGCCGCGAATTGTTGGCAAACTTGATGCACCAAAACCACTGGCAGAATAGCTATTAGGGCTGACCTTTTGAATGTCTGATAAGTCAGTAATATTAAGCTGGTCAATCATCTCACTTGTGATGGGGGTAACAGAGCGGGCAATATCTTTAAGTGCTATGCCATCGCCAAATGGGCCATCTACCGTGGTGTTTTTAGGTGATAATCCTTGGTCATTAATCGTTTTACCTGAAACGTGAATGACTTCTATTGACGTGTCTTCAGCCGCCATCGTAATCGATGAATACAAGGCGACGCTAATGGCTAGCGCAATAAGTGAGCGATTTTGGTGACGCTGAATAGACATAATATTTTCTGTAGTGATGAACATGGCTAAAGAGACCTTCTAATTAACGGTTTTATTTCAACGATGTTATGCCTATTTTTACAGTGTTAGACCTAAATGGCATAAATATATGTGCAACATAGTGCCGCTTGACTCGGTCAATTGGTGGCTGATGAAATTTTTCAATAAAAGATCAGTTTAGCCTATTAAAAGCTGATTAGTTTTAGATAGATACCACTTTATTTTATATTTTTAAGGAATTATGATGCAAACAGCACTTAGCGGCGATGTTCAACGTAAATTGCAATGGTCTTTACTCTCTTTACGTCTAGGCGTGTTTTTGGTGTTGCTAGTGTGGACAGTGGATAAGTTTGTTAATCCTGGTCATAGCATGAAGATATTTGAAAAATTCTATGGCATTGGTGGCATGAGTGACGTCGCAGCGTATATTTTGGGTGCACTACAATTATTATTGGTGTTTGCGTTTGTACTTGGGATTAAAAAACGGATCACTTATGGGGTGATCTTTCTCATGCACGGTGCTTCAACGTTATCGGCATTCAATCAATATTTTGATGCCTTTAATAATTTATTATTCTTTGCTGCATGGCCAATGTGGGCGGCGTGTTTCGCTTTGTATATGTTAAGAGAGCAAGATACCAAATTTACCGTAAAATAAGTTCCTAAATTACCTCAACTCGAGTTAAATCGTTTTATCGATATAAAAAGGCTGGCTAAATATTATTAGCCAGCCTTATTTATTGGGACACTCTGGAATTAAACGTTGAACTCCCCGCAAGATTAAACGTTAAAGTGCTTGGATCGATTAAGCTTTAAAGTAGCTGGAATTAGGCATTATTTAGCCTCACGATTACGAATAACCAAAAAGCTAAATAACACTACAATTACCATTTGTGTGGTTAACCCTTGCCACGTTGAGGCTATGCCTAACCAGCTAATCGACACATCAACAGGGAAAGGTGTCAGGTTAATGATGGCAGCTTCTTGTAACGCTGAAATCCCTTTTCCTGCCAAGATAAACGCTAAAATAAGCATGAAGTAAGAGCTGACGGCAAAAAAGCGTGCCAAGGGTAATTTCACCGAATATCGCATCATTAACCAAGCAATAACAGCCAAAATGGCCATGCCAGTTAACAAACCGTAGGCCAAATAAGTGACCTGCTCATTACTGCTGGCGGATCCAATGGCTTGTGTCAGTAACGATTGATAGAACAAAATGGTTTCAAATACTTCTCGATATACCGAAATAAAGGCCAATCCAGTCAGTCCCCATAAGGTTCCGGTGTTTAAATGACGATCGACATTCTTTTTAAGGTAACTTTGCCATTTTGAACCTTGAGTTTTACTGTGCATCCAATAGCCTACATAAAACAGTACTAACGCGGCTAACAGTGCTGCACCACCTTCCATTACCTCCCGAGATGCACCGCTAATGCTGATGAGGTTATCTGCCGCCCACCAGGTTAATACGCCAGCGGCTAATGCAGATATCCAACCAAAATGAACAAATTTAATAGCGTCATGACGTTCGGTTTTGATTAACACTGTCATTAAGGCAATGATCACCAATAGGGCTTCTAAGCCTTCGCGTAACAGGATAATTAACGCCGCCGAAAACATAGCGTTATTTGATAGTGATTGTCCGGTTAAGACAGTGTCGGCTTGATTGAGCTGTGTCAGTATGCTGCTCAACTGTTGATTTACCAGCGTGTTTTGACCTGTTGTTTTCAATAAGTTTCTAAAATTAAGCAGCTTGGTTTCGATTGATTTACGCAGACCACTGTCGTGAGCATCTAAATTGTTTTCAATTAATTCAAAACCATCTAAGTAAGCACTTACCGCCAAGGTTTGTGCTTGTGCTAATTCATTAGCTTGATAGGCTTTTACTGCTGCCTGCAAGTTTGTGCGCGTTACCGAAATAGGTGACTCTGCATGTTGGAATAGCAACTCAGGTTGTGAGCGTAATCGTTCTAGTTGACTGCGATCAATGCCGACATTTTGCTGAAGTAATTGTGTTGGATTACTATTGACCCATTGTTGTAATTCAATATTAGCATCTTGCTTAATGTGCTTCGTTGTGACAGCCGTTGGCTCAAAAGCTAAGCTGCCAACATAGAAAGTCAGAGACCAACGCTGTTGATCATTTAACTCACTAAAAGCACGCATAGCACTGCCATCTAAGCCATCAGAAATCGCATCAAAAAGTCCCAATAACGAACGATTTAATGCCCGTTCTTGGTCAGTAAAATTAGTCGGCTGAGGTGATAAGGATTTAGCGAGTGGCCCATTCCCTTGGCCTAAATCACCATGACAGCTTGAGCAATTTTCAATAAACAGTTGCTTAACATTATCTTTGGCTATCAGCTGTGATGGCAGTACTAAGGCGGGAGACTGGCTTAGTAACTGTTTGCGAATTTTTTGACTAAACTGTTGAATAACATCCAGTGATGATTTGTCTGCTATGGCTTGTTGTAATTGAAGTGCATCTGTCATTAACGAATTTGGCTTATCATTAGCGAGCAGGCTGGTTTTTTCTATGATGATACTGGCGAATTGCTGCATTTCAGCAAACTCATCGGCATTATTAATTTCTCCTGCGCTGATGGCTTCAGAATAATCCACACCAATGTATTCCGCTAATTGGAGAATTTGTCGTGTTTGTTTTAGGCGATCTTGAGATGTCTCTGGTGATATCTCTTGTGACGTGACTGCCGGACTTTGCGCCCATAATGAGGTTGAAAACACCGAACTAATGACAATTAGTAGGCACTTATTGAAGACTGAAGATGTAAGCTGTTGTCGCCATAACGTGATGCTGCTTAAGAAAGTATTCAAGGTATTGCCTTAATAGGAATGAAAGAATTATTCTGTAAACTAATTGAATAAATGATAATGATTAGCATTCTACTTTCTTGTTGGCGGCTTATCAATCATTCTGAAACTGTGCTGGTGAGGGCGGTTAGTGGCAACAAGGGTTATCTGCGAGATTATTGTGGATAGAAAATAATTTAATAATCAGTTTTTGGTTATTATTTATTTTTGAAACAGCGGGTTATGTTTTTTATGGGTGGGTGAGGTGATTCGCTTTGTGACGGATTGATAAACCGTAGTCAGTATCCATTATCACTGTTTAGTATAAGTAACCTCTACTTGAGATAATAACCGCTGATTAAATAGGCCTTTGTTCTGCTGTCGGCATTGACTAAAATAGACACCTAATTTTGCAGCTTGTTAGCAAAACGAATGACATGGTTGATATGACTATCCTGAACATATTTGACCGTTACCTAGTTTCCCTAGCTTTTATTGTGAGTTGAGATTAACTAGAATCAACAAGGCTATTATTATTTTTGAGCTACATCTGATATGTTTACATTATTGATTTTTATGTTTTTTTTGATAAAAAAGAGCGCTATTATGACGAGTTACACTATGGCAGGTAAATGATGAAAAACCCCATAAGCGTTACGTTGTATGAAGACCTTCGCCTGATTGACATAGGCATGGAATTATTCATTGAGATTCATTTTGCCAATGGTAAAACCGTGCAATCACGTTCGAGCATGATTGGATATCAACTGGAGCGTTTTATCTTGATTGAGTATCCAAATAAAGGTTTTTCTGAGGCTTATCAGTACATGCTAGCTAACGCTGAAATTGTTGTCAGAGCGATAACTAATAGTGGCTTTAAAGACATTATTGCTTTTAAGTCGACCATATTATCTGTGGTAAATCATCCGATTAAAATGTTGTGTCTTAGTGTGCCCAAAGCCATCACCAAGAAAAAGGTCAGAGATCAGCCCAGAGTCAATATAGAGCAAGCCGTGTTTGTTATTCACAACGAGAGTAAAGTTAGCGCTACCATGGTTGATTTTTCATTTTCGGGTTGTTTACTGACATTAGATGCTAACGCCGTGAGTATTGAGCAGGGCGAGCAAATGCATGTGGCTATTTCGATTAATACTGATCTTTCTGGCATCTTAACTGGCAGTGCGGTTAAAATTCAACATGTCGACGGTATACTGCATGTTGGGATTAAATTCTCAGATGAACATCCTGAGTTAACCGACAATATTTTCAGTTATTGTTTGGTGAATTCGACTAAACAATCGTGATCTAAAATGAGTCATTTTTGCAAAAAAAGATGAAAAAAAGCGCATCAGAAGATGCGCAAAATTCACAAGCAAACACGTTATGGCGACTTTTATTATCAAGCTAACTTATTAACTTATTAACTTGTTAACCTTTGAACGCTACCCTTTAGCCCATTGCAGGCTAGAGGTTAGTAAGTCGTTAATTTAAATAATTTAAAATACCTAATGCAGCGTCTCGGCCTTCAGCTATTGCTGTAACAACTAAGTCAGAACCCCGCACCATATCACCACCGGCAAACACTTTAGCATTAGTGGTTTGGAAAGGATTATCATCTGTTTTATTAGCTTTAACTAATCCCCATTCGTTGGTTTCGATACCAAACTCACTAAACCAAGATGCAGGACTTGCTTGGAAGCCAAAGGCAATGATCAGCGCATCGGTTGCTAATACTTGCTCACTACCTGCAATGATTTCAGCGCGTTGACGTCCGCTGGCATCAGCTTCGCCCATTTTGGTTTCAACGCACTCAATACCGACCACATGACCATTTTTAGCTTTAATTGCCACAGGTTGACGATTAAATAAGAAATTGACCCCTTCTTCGCGGGCATTTTTTACTTCACGACGTGAACCGGGCATGTTGGCTTCGTCACGACGATAAGCAC
This sequence comes from Shewanella sp. CAL98-MNA-CIBAN-0140, assembly GCF_040309905.1. Lineage (NCBI taxonomy): Bacteria > Pseudomonadati > Pseudomonadota > Gammaproteobacteria > Alteromonadales > Shewanellaceae > Shewanella > Shewanella sp. CAL98-MNA-CIBAN-0140. The sequence goes on along the minus strand of NZ_JBEOPI010000011.1, from coordinate 111,788 downwards.
ATGTGACACTTTTAGCACCTTGGCGCACTGCGGTACGTAAACAATCCATCGCAGTATCACCGCCGCCCAATACAACCACATTTTTACCTTCAAGGCTTAAATACGGTGTAGCGTCGTCTTGAGTGCCCATAATATGATGCGTATTACCGACAAGATATGGCAGCGCTTGGATCACGCCTTGCGCTTCTTCATTGGGCAGTTTCGCTTTCATGGCTGTGTAGGTACCCATACCAAGAAAGACAGAATCGTATTCGTCTAATAGACTCTGAAAGCTCACATCTTTACCAACGGTAATCCCCAATTTAAATTTAATCCCCATGCCTTCAAGTACTGAACGGCGAGTCGCCATCACCTCTTTATCAAGCTTAAAAGAAGGGATGCCATAAGTAAGCAACCCCCCAATTTGAGGATATTTATCATATACCACTGCTTGCACGCCATTGCGAGCCAACACATCAGCACAACCAAGACCTGCAGGACCGGCTCCAATAATGGCAACACGCTCTGTGCGTGGTGTCACCTTGGTCATGTCGGGGCGCCATCCTTGTGAGATAGCGGTATCGGTAATGTATTTTTCAACACTACCAATAGTGACAGCACCAAAGTCATCGTTTAAGGTACAGGCACCTTCACATAAACGGTCTTGTGGACACACTCGTCCACAAATTTCAGGCAGAGTATTGGTCTCATGTACCAAGTCTGCCGCTTCCATAATACGACCTTCTTCTGCCAGTTTTAACCAGTTTGGAATGTAGTTATGCAGTGGGCATTTCCATTCACAATAAGGGTTACCACAGTCAAGACAACGGTCTGCTTGTTGCTTGACTTCAGGTTGCGTATACGGCTGATAAATTTCAATAAATTGTGTAGCACGTTTTTTTGCTTCATGTTTAACGGGGTCTACTCGACCCACTTCGATAAATTGAAAGTCATTGCTCATAATGTTACCCCGCCTTTACCACTAATTCCGGACTCTTCTGCTCAATTTTTAGCAGGTCGGCAACGGCAATATTCTTTGGTTTTACTAATACAAAACAATCCAACCAGTTTTCAAAATCACTTAATATCAGGTTGGCATGCTCACTGCCTGTTTCAGCATAATGAGTTTCAATTAACGATTTTAAGTGTTGTTGGTGGATTTTTGATTCTATTTTATGGGTGTCGACCATTTCGGTGTTAACCCGGCGATTAAAACGACCAAATTGGTCGAATACATAGGCAAATCCGCCTGTCATCCCCGCGCCGAAGTTGACCCCCGTTTTACCTAAGATAACCACGATACCGCTAGTCATGTATTCACAGCAATTATCACCAGAGCCTTCAACAACCGCGATGGCACCAGAATTACGAACCGCGAAACGCTCACCCGCTTGTCCCGCTGCAAACAATTTACCGCCCGTAGCACCATACAAACAAGTGTTGCCCATGATGGCGCTGCGTTCACTTTGGAACGGGCTACCAATAGGGGGGTGAATTACGATCTTACCGCCAGACATCCCTTTGCCAACATAGTCATTGGCATCGCCGCAGAGCTTAAGTTCAAGGCCTGGACTGTTCCACACGCCGAAGCTTTGACCTGCGCTACCACTAAAGGCAAGTGTTAACGGCTGTTTTGCCCCTGCCACGCCTACGGTAGTTGCAATATAGCCTGACAATGTTGCACCCACTGAACGATCGGTATTATTGATTTGATATTGACAAGAGAAAGGCTCTCCAGTATCAACCGCTTTACGACAATCTGCTAATAGGGTTTGGTTTAACTGACCTACGTCTGACGGTGGGTTAGTTTCTTTCCAAGTGAGTGACGAGTTTGGCTGCACTTTAGGTTTATATAAAATCGGCGCTAAATCTAAACCTCGTTGCTTATCTGTTTGACCTTCGAGCGTATATAACCAGTCACTACGTCCGATCAGATCGTCAAATTTTGTCACGCCTAATGCCGCCATCCATTCACGCACTTCTTGAGCCACAAACTCAAAGTAGGTCATCACACGTTCTGGTAAACCGTGGAAATGGTTTTCACGTAAGTTTTTATTTTGGGTTGCCACACCGGTTGCACAGTTATTGAGGTGACAAATACGTAAGTATTTACACCCTAACGCAATCATTGGCACCGTACCAAAACCAAAGCTTTCTGCCCCGAGTAAGGCGGCTTTAATCACGTCGGTACCCGTTTTTAAGCCACCATCAACTTGCAGGCGAATTTTATGACGTAAGCCATTTTCTACCAGCGACTGATGCACTTCAGCTAAGCCTAGTTCCCAAGGTGATCCGGCATACTTAACCGAGGTAATTGGGCTTGCGCCAGTACCGCCGTCGTAACCGGATATGGTGATCATATCGGCATAGGCTTTAGCGACACCCGTTGCAATGGTGCCAACCCCTGGTTCAGAAACCAGCTTGACCGACACTAAGGCTTTTGGATTGATTTGTTTTAAATCGAAAATCAGCTGGGCTAAATCTTCAATTGAATAAATATCGTGGTGTGGTGGGGGTGAAATTAACGTTACGCCAGGACGAGCATGACGCAGCCCTGCAATTTCAACACTGACTTTATGACCAGGCAACTGACCACCTTCACCGGGTTTAGCCCCTTGGGCCACTTTAATTTGCAGCACATCAGCGTTAACAAGATAGTGCGCTGTTACCCCAAATCGGCCAGATGCAATTTGTTTAATGGCAGAGTTACGCTCGCTATTGAAACGACGCGCATCTTCGCCACCTTCACCAGAGTTTGAGCGTCCACCAAGACGATTCATCGCAACGGCTAAGGCTTCATGAGCTTCAGGGCTTAAGGCACCAATACTCATGGCGGCACTGTCAAAGCGAGAGTAGAGCTTTTCAGCTCCTTCAACGGTGTCTTGTTCCACAGCGTCAAGTTGACCTTTGATGCCAATTAAGTCACGTAACGTTGCCACTGGGCGGTCATCAACTAAGTGAGTAAACTTTTTATACTCAGCATAGTTTTTGTCTTTAAGTGATGCTTGTAGGGTATTGACTACGTCTGGATTAAAACAGTGGTATTCACCGCCTTCAACATACTTTAATAACCCACCTTGAGGTAACGGCATATGCGCGCGATACGCAGCAGTATGAAGTATCTTTTGGTCATCGGCGATATGGGTAAAGGTAACGCCTTCAATACGGCTAATGACGCCTTTAAAGCATAATTCAATGACATCACTGGCTAAACCCACGGCTTCAAATTGTTGACTACAACGGTATGACCCCACAGTGCTGATACCCATTTTAGACATGATTTTACGTAAGCCTTTTTCAATGCCAAAACGGAAGTTAAGCAATAAAGGCGTTACATCTTCTACTTGACGTGATTTCGCCATTGCAGAGATAGATTCATAGGCAAGGTAAGGGTAGATAGCTGTCGCGCCAAAGCCTAGCAGCACCGCAAAGTGATGCGGGTCACGGGCCGATGCCGTTTCAACAATAATGTTGGTGTCGCAGCGTAAACTTTTATCCACTAAACGTGTCTGCACAGAACCCACAGCCATAGCGGCAGGGATGACTTGTGCATTTTTCGCTACTGCACGATCAGACAAGACTAATAATGTTGTGCCACTGCGCGCTAGGCGTTCTGCTTCATCCGTTATACGACGGATCGCCTGCTCTAGGGTTTCGTGGGTATCATAGTTTAAATCAACCATATTAGCGCGATAGTTGGTGCTATCTAAGCCAAGCAGTTGATTAAAGTCACTGAATAATAAAATCGGCGAATTAAACATCACTCGGTAAGCGTTGCCAGTGGTTTCGCTAAATAGATTTTGCTCGCGGCCTACACAAGTGGCTAATGACATCACGTGTTTTTCACGTAATGGGTCAATTGGTGGGTTGGTGACTTGAGCAAATTTCTGACGGAAATAATCATACAATGAACGCGATTTTTTCGACAATACTGCCATGGGAGTATCATCACCCATTGAGCCGACGGCTTCTTCACCTTTACTGGCGAGTACCCAAATAACTTGCTCTAATTCTTCACGAGTAAAACCAAACTGTTTTTGGTATTGCAGCAGTGTTTTAGCATCAAAGCCACTTGAACCTTGTTTGCTGGGAGGCATTTGCTCAGCAGGAACTAGGGTTTGACTGTTTTTAGCCATCCATTCTTTATAAGGATGACGACGTTTTAAGTCGTTATCAATTTCAAAAGAGTGATGTAAATGACCGTTCAAGGTGTCCAATACTAATAATTCACCCGGCCCTACACGGCCTTTTTCAATCACTTCATCGGCTGCATAATCCCAAATACCGACTTCAGAGGCTAAGGTTAGGATACGATCCTTGGTTATAACGTAACGAGAAGGACGTAGGCCGTTGCGATCAACCGCACAGGCAGCATGGCGACCATTAGTCATTACAATGCCAGCAGGGCCGTCCCACGGCTCCATGTGCATTGAGTTAAAATCATAGAAAGCTTTTAACTCGTCGTCCATCTCTGGGTTTGATTGCCATGCTGGTGGAATAAGTAAGCGCATGGCTCGGTATAAATCCATCCCACCTGATAACAGCATTTCGAGCATATTGTCTAAAGAAGAGGAGTCTGAACCTGTTTCGTTAACAAAGGGTGCCGCTTGTTGTAAGTCGGGCAATAAAGGCGAATTAAACTTATAGGCACGCGCTCTAGCCCATTGACGATTACCGGTAATGGTATTGATTTCACCGTTATGGGCAAGATAACGAAACGGTTGGGCTAATGGCCACTTGGGATGTGTGTTGGTTGAAAAGCGCTGGTGAAATAAACAAATGGCACTTTTCAAACGTATATCTGCTAAGTCTGTGTAAAATGACGGCAGATCGGCTGGCATCATTAACCCTTTATAGACAATCACTTGCCCAGAAAGACTGGCAACGTAAAAGTCTTCATCATCAGTGATTTGCTGTTCAAGTCGGCGACGCGCCATATACAAGCGACGTTCAAGATCTTTTTCCCGCCAGCCAACTGGCGCGTTGATCAATACTTGATAAATCTGTGGCAAGCTTTCCCGACCAATCTCCCCCAAAACATCAGGATTAATCGGAACTTTACGCCAACCAGCGACACTTAACATTTCTCGTTGTAGTTCTTTTTCTAAGATAAGTTTGGCTTCATCAGCGCGTTGTTTATCTTGGCTGAGAAATAGCATACCCACGGCAAAATTTCGGCTCAAATGCCAATCATTTTCTGCCGCAATAGCTTTAAAAAACCCTGTAGGCATTTGCATTAATAGACCGCAGCCATCACCTGTGCGTCCGTCCGCTGCAATACCACCACGATGCTTCATTCGATCGAGACCATGAATCGCAGTACGCACAATGCGGTGACTCGCGTCACCATCCATTTGTGCAATTAAACCAAATCCGCAATTGTCACGCTCAAAACTGGGATGATACAAGCTCATACAAAAACCCCCTAAACCTCTACTAGAATACGACTCGGGGTAAATTCAAAGAATATCCATAGATATGCACCCGAACCATTCAAAATAAACTGAGATTGAATAAAGGTCAAACCAAAAAAATGCAACAAACTGAAATCTAAATACTCATAAAACGTAATACGCTACCAACCTTACGTTAACGTAAACTGTGATATATCACCTATAACCTTATGAATAAAAAGAATTTTAGAAAATGATAAAATAATCAGCTACTTTTTTGCAACAACAACAAAGAAGTGTTTTTGAAACAAAAATAGTGAATTTTATTTCAAACACAGTTTTTGAGTAAAAAATTATTCTAAATGACTAAATATTCATATCGAGTGTTTTGTAAGTTGATTAAATGGTGTTAACTGTTTTTAGCGTTAGCGCACAAGTTTACTGCCAGCGCCAATAGATAAACTATTTTATTGATTTAGCACCAAGACAGGTGTGTATCGGTTGACTAAACTGGCGAACTTTAAAGTAATGTTGAGAGTAAATTTTGGGTTTAGATGACTACGTTAATACATTTGGTTTACATTGCAAGCAACGTTATGGCCAACGCATAAAAAAATTAACTATAGATGCCCAATTTACTTGTCCTAATCGAGATGGCACCTTAGGCGTAGGCGGTTGTACTTTTTGTAATGTGGCTTCATTTAGCGGAGAACAAGACAGTGCTCAACCCATTGCAGTGCAATTATCCGAAGGAAAAATACGTGCCCAGTCAGCCAAAAAAAGTGTGCTTCCCACTGAAGTAGCCCCAGCGTCGACAGCAAAATATATTGCTTATTTTCAGGCCTATACCAGCACTTACGATGAGTACAAAGTACTCAAGCAAAAATATGATCAAGCCGTTGAAGATACCGATATTGTCGGGCTTCATATTGGTACTCGTCCTGACTGTGTGCCTAATGAAGTACTTGATTTATTGGTTGAGTATCAACAACGAGGCATCGAGGTGTGGCTGGAGCTTGGTTTACAAACGGCCAATAATCAGACCTTAAAGCGGATTAATCGTGGCCATCAATTATGCCAATACCGTCAAACCGTTAAAAAGGCTCGTGCTAGAGGGATTAAAGTGTGCACCCATCTGATACTAGGCCTCCCAGGAGAAACTTCCGTGGACTACTTTAATAGCTTACAAACCGTATTAGGGATAGGTGTTGATGGGCTAAAACTGCACCCACTACATATTGTAGAAGGCAGTATTATGGCAAAACAATGGCGTTATAATCCCATGCCATTGATCGGTCTGGACGAGTATGCTTCAGAGGTCGCAAAACTGATCCGTCACACCCCAAAAGACATTATCTTCCATCGCGTGACCGCTTATGCAAAAAAACCAATGTTGCTTGCGCCTGATTGGTGTGCTTTTCGTTGGGATGGTCTTGTTGCGATTGTTAATGAGTTACGAGACTTTGGCGGCCAAGGTAGCGCTTTAATGTGTAGCCAAAGTAAAACGGTTTAGTGTTAGAGATATCGATAGATTGGTCATGAGTCAGCTGAATACGATCAAAATAAAGGTCGGTTTTTATGACGTAATACAAGGGTGGTAACGATTATTTACTCATTATTGAATAAAACATTACCAATATGAGGTATTTTTAAACATTGGTAATACCAGTTGATCAGTTGTGTTAGTAAAATGTAATATTTATAATTAAATCGCAGCTAAATATTGGCAAGCCTTGCATAGGGTATTTTACTCGGTATCATATTTAAAATTCTAGAAAGTTATATTATTGATAGAGGTGCCTTTATGGCCACAACGCAGTTAGACTCAATATTGGATCTCAATACGCTTGAGCAATATATCAGTGCCATTGGTGCTGGAACGTTATTGAAAAGCGTAGTGTTATTCGAGCAGCTAATGCCTGAATATGTCAGTAGCCTAGTGAAAGCTGGCGATGCAAATGATAAAGATACGTTATGTGCAGAAGCCCATAAATTTAAAGGCGCTGCGGGATCTGTTGGCCTTAAACGCATTCAGCAATTCTCACAGTTATTACAGCACGGTGAAGAAACCCAATGGGACACTGAGCATAAAGTATGGCTTGCTGTAATTGTTGACCACGCCGCTGAAGATTTACAGCAATTGAAAGCCTATTTAGAAGCAAAAGCGTAATTGTCCGTCATGTAGGTAGCATAATGGATAGATATTAACCTCCATTAGTGCCTAAAAGCGCTTTTTTGAAATGCCTCTTATTAAAGAGGCATTTTTTATGGGCGTCTATTGACTATTACACATAGACGTCTTGTTATTTCGCCCGTTTTAATTCACTATTTGAATTAAAATAGATAAGGGCAATCGTTTATATGAAAAATCTTCCAAGCCTCAAAAACCTTTATTACTTGGTTCATTTACACCAAGAACAGAATTTTAATCGCGCAGCCAAAATGTGTTTTGTCAGTCAATCTACACTATCTAGCGGCATTCAAAATCTTGAAGAGCAACTGGGTTATCAGTTAATTGAACGCGACCATAAATCGTTTATGTTTACCGCCATCGGTGAACAGGTGGTGGAACGTGCTCGAAGTATTTTAACTAATGTTGATGATTTAGTAGAATTGGTTAAAAATCAAGGTGAACCTATGACCGGTGAGGTCCGCTTAGGGTGTATTCCGACTATCGCACCTTTTTTACTCAGTCGAGTGGTCAAGTTATGTCAGCAAGACTACCCTAAACTCAGTTTGTTATTAAAAGAAGACACAACTGAACGCTTATTAGGAGCGTTAGCAAAAGGGGAGTTAGATCTATTGATACTCGCTTTACCTGTCGACACAAGTGGTTTTCACAGCATGAAAGTCGGTATCGATCCATTTAAAATAGTAATGCATAAAGAGGTATCGCAACAATTTTTGCAACCGATTGATTATCAAAAAATGCCCGATGAAAGTATTTTTTTACTGCAAGCAGAACATTGTATTACCGGACACGCGATAACGGCTTGTCAGCTTGGTAATAGCGCTAAAATCAATCCATTTGCTGCCACGAGTTTGCACACTTTAGTGCAGATGGTAAACAGCAAACTGGGGACCACTTTTTTACCGCAAATGGCAATTGATACCGGGATTTTAACCGACACAGATCTTGTCGCAATGGATCCACCGGGTGAGGCACCCTATCGTGAGATTGGATTGGTTTGGCGACAAACGACTAGCCGGATTTCAACGTTTAGAACCTTAGGCCTAGCGATACAGCAAAAACTGCTCGCACAATCATTACCGAACAAACATTAACTAGGGTTGAGACATGGGATAAGTCGATAACAAAAGGTTTATTTACAGTCTCAATATCACACTGGCCAGTTGTTTTACTAACAAGGCGCACCCAGGGGTTAAAAGCCCCATCAACGGATATCTTTTACCCATAAGTCTATGCACAGAGCAGGGCTAAGAGCATTTGATAACCGTTTATTATGCCAAGTTGAGGTTAATTAACCTCAACGCGAGGGGATAGGTGGTGAATGTTATCGACATCAGCACAGTGGCAAGTCTTGTTTAGCAAACTTTCATTGTCTGCAAACAAGGTGCATTAACAAGCGTCTGTCGGTATAAGTGATTGCAGTAACCTAAACTCTCTTCACGCAACCTTGGGCCGTTTGATAACTGTTTATTATGCCGAGTTGAGGTTAATTAACCTCTATGTAAGGTGATAGGTGGGAAAATGTTAGCAACATCAGCACAGTGGTAGGTCTTGTTTAGCAAACTGTCATTGTCTGCAAACAAGGTGCATTAACAAGCGTCTGTCGGTTATAAGTGATGGCGGTAACGTAACCCTATTTACACAAGCTTAGGCCGTTTGATAACCGTTCAATGTCGCGAGTTGAGATTAACTCACCTTAACGAGGGGGATTGGACTGTATCGGGGCAACACCATAGACTTGAGTAGGAAGTTGCTTACCTTTAAGTATTATTGGGCCTAAGTCAGTGAGCTTATATTTGCTGTTTTGTTGCTCAAGCCGATGCACCACATCTCCTGATAACAACATCCTTTGACCTAATGGATTACATTGATCTTGTAGCCGCGCCAAGGTATTAAGGACATCACTAAAAAAGCTAATTTCTTGTTTATGTACGCCAACCACCGCGGCTACCACTTGACCACAATGTGCAGCAGATTTGAATTTAGGCACAAACCCATATTGCTGTTCAAAATACTGTCTTTGCCACTGTAACTGCTGACAAAACTCAAAATAGATATTCATGCACCTATCTTGTTTAATGCCTTGTTCTAACGGCCAGTGAATTAATACGGCATCGCCCATATAGCGGTAAATTTCAGCTTCATTATCTGTCACCGTGTCCGCGAGCAAACTGAAGCTATCTTGAATTAAACGACTAAAACGATAATCACCTAAGGTCTCTGCGTGGGCCGTGGATGACACCATATCAATAAATAAGAACAATTGTTGCTCGTAACGTGGTTTGTGGTATTTACCCAAGCCAATATTAAGTAATACTTTGGGGCCAACCAAGAGTGACATTTGTTCAATAAAAGCTAATCCGACCCGCACCACGACAAGATACACCACTAACGCCTGAAACGATGGGCTGTAAATAATGTGGACGGTGATCATTTGCCGTAACGTTAACATGTGGTTTTCAATCGCCCACATATTTAAAAACTGAGTGACATAGGCCAATGTGGTCGCGCCGAGTAGTAAAAATAACCCTTTAAACACGACGGAGAACAGATAAGGTAGGCGGCTGATGGCGCTAAAGTCTGCAATTAAATTCGACATCCAATGCAAACTGCCAAATATAAACCCCATAAATATTGCTAGTGTGGCTAAATCAGCGTTACCAATAGCCCATTCGGGCAACTGCGATGACTGTGAGTAGCGAAAAAAAACGAAAGAAGCCATTGCTACACACCAGGCAAAAATAGCGAACAATAATTTTTGAGTTTGACGGCGTGCTTTCACGGAGTATGTGGTTGCCTAAATGACCTAGTATATAAGGGTGGTAGTCTATAGAAGTTTTACTTACATGTGATAGTTTATTTGTGATTTAGATCAATAGAAGTGAAAAAATAAGTGCTCTAACGCAATCTTTTTCCAATATTGCTAACAATACCAAGGATTGTTATCGCAACAGATTATGAAAATGCATTGGTTAAAATCTGTTGAGTAAAATCAATTTTGAGATAAAACCCTCGGGGGTTTGATAATTGAATACTGCCGTCTTCGGCGATGCTTTCGGTGAGTATTTGACTATTAGCTGCTTTTGGACGTAATTGAAGTACTTCACCCTGACGCGCGGTAATTTTATCAACCTGACCTAGCGCAATGAGCTCCATTATCTCTTCCCAATCTTGTTGTAATTGTTTGGCTTGTTTAGTGTTGGGTTGCCACAGTATGGGGGTACCTATACGACGATCTCCCACCGGAATGCTTCGCTCCCCTTCAACCGGTATCCATAAAACCCGCTGCAGTTTATGATAAACCACACTGTTTTCCCAGGTCATACCCTGAATGTTTGTCAGTGGTGCGACTGTGACATAAGTGGTTTCAAGTGGTTTGCCTTTATGACCGATAGGGATCGTTTTGAGTTCAACCCCTAAATGGAGAAAGTCTTGCTCAGGTTTTGATCCCGCGAGCGCCCCTAATTCAGATTCAATAAGTTGGCCCACCCAACCTTTATCTCGGCGTAAATCCACCGGCACCAATATACGATTATCGGCTGCGATGTCAGCTAAACGAATACCTGCCATGTTGTGCGCTCTTTCCATTAATTCGCTAAGATTTAAGGGCGATGATTTAGCCATGAATGAGTCTTTGCCTCTGGGTAAATGGATTAGTCGACAATCAAAATCAACAGGTTATGCTATCAAGTAATATTCATCGATACCAAGTTTAGTTAATGTATAAAAAGGTCATAAATTTATACAAGGTTATTAATTTATAATAAGTTTAGTGAATTATCCACGAGCAGGTTATAAAGTAAACTATTATTGGTCACTTCAAACAGCTTGATTGAATTTAGTTCCAAGTTACTGTTTAATATTATATTTTTAATGTGTCGTTGTTTTTTTAATATACTTGTCCCGAGTTACACTCATTTTCCCCCTGTATTTCACACATACTTATCCACAGATTTAATGGATAACTGTCATAAAATGTGTCTTTAACTGATTAAAAACACCAAGTCAACGCAATAAAATGGCTTTTTAAGGGGTTTAATTTAAAATAAGCCTTGTTATTTGTGTATAACTTAAGTTGCTAAATGAGTGATTACCTATCTTAATTAGGCTTGTATGTTTTTTGTACGATAGTGGCGATCGGATATTTTGATAGTTTGTAAATATTTATAAATCATTGTTAATATAGTTTTATTTATAGTTATGTGCTGTTTTTCTTAAAAAAATCTCAATGGTTTTTTACCCTGTTATCAAGCCTCACTAAAGTTTCGAACAGAGATATCCACAGATTTTGTGGATAATCCACAGAGTGGCTTTAATCAATTGTTGATAATTCTGACTTATTAACATTGTTATTCAATTATCCACAGTAAATAGAGGTTTGCCGATAGGCATGCTTTGTGAAACAATCAGACGATATAAAAATTGCTATTTTCGGAGTCCATGTGATTGATAGCGACGGCTTTCGCGCAAATGTGGGCATCATTATCTGTAATAAATTTGGACAAGTTATGTGGGCCAGACGTTTTGGTCAGCATTCATGGCAGTTTCCACAAGGTGGGTTAGATGATGGCGAGTCACCAGAAGAAGCCATGTATCGAGAGCTTTACGAAGAAGTGGGACTCAGACCTGAACATGTTCAAATTCTAATGTCCACTCGTTCTTGGTTACGATATCGTTTACCTAAGCGTTTGGTTCGCCAAGAAAGCAAACCTGTTTGCATTGGCCAAAAACAGAAATGGTTTTTACTACAATTGAAAGGTCACGATAATACCATTAACTTGAATTCTTCTGGTCATCCTGAGTTTGATGATTGGCGTTGGGTCAGTTATTGGTATCCTGTTCGTCAGGTAGTGTCTTTTAAACGCGACGTATATAGAAAAGTAATGAAAGAGTTCGCATCGACGACATTAGCGCTACAAACGCGCGAGTTTAGTAAAAAACGAAGCAAACAACGGAGTTAACTGATTTCAAAGAGGATTGGAACAGTGTTAAATATGCTCAGGGATATCACTCAAGCTGTTGCCAGAGCAAGCAGCCTTGAAAGTGCATTAAATATATTAGTGTCACAAACTCGATTAGCAATGGAGACCCATTGCTGTTCTATTTATATCCTTGAAAAACAAAATCTTGTCTTATCGGCCACTGAAGGGTTACAACAATCTGCTGTGGGCAGAGTCAGCATGCCAATATCAGAAGGCTTAGTCGGCTTAGTTGCAGAACGTGAAGAAGCTATCAATCTCGCTGATGCACGTATTCATCCTCGTTTTAAATTATTTCCCGAAGCAGCAGAAGAAGAATATCGCGCATTTTTGGCTGTGCCGATTATTTTTCAAAAACAGCTTGTCGGCGTTATTGTCGTACAGCAACCTGAAGCCCGTCAGTTCAGTGAAAGCGAAGAAGCATTTTTAATGACCTTAGCCGCTCAACTCGCAGTGATTGTGCGCAGTTTGAAGCACAAAGCGTCAAATACCAGTGTACAACAACAAGTTGTTTTCAGTGGTATTAATGCATCTAGTGGTATTGCGATTGCTCATGGCCTGGTATTAGGTGGTGTTATTTCATTGGAACAAGCCGAGGTGGCTTGTGCCAATATTGATGTTGAGATTCAGCGCTTAAAGTCGGCTATGCAGCGTTGTAAAGACATCCTGTCGTCAATTTCGCAACGATTCGAACAAGAAAAATCGGCTGATGTTGCGTCTATTTTTACCGCATTTCAGTTACTGTTGGATGATTCTAGCCTTGGTGGCGAATATGCCCGTGAAGTCGCTTTAGGTTGGCAGGCTGAGTCTGCAGTAAGCCGGGTTTCATTACGCTATATCCAACAGTTTCTAGAGATGGAAGATCCTTATCTAAAAGAACGCGCAAGCGATATTCGCGAACTTGGGCAAAAGCTACTACGACAGCTTATAGAGCCAGGCAGGTTAGTATTAGAGCCTGAAAAACCGGTAATTTTAGTCGCCAAAGAGGTGGATGCCACTTTACTGGCTGAGTTTCCTCGTCAAAAGCTGGCGGGTATTGTTACTGAGCGTGGTGGCGTTAATGCCCATGCGGCCATTTTAGCGCGTGCGCTGGGTGTACCAGCCATTGTTGGTGTTGATGATGTTTTATCAGTAGATATTGATCAAAAGCTATTAGTTCTGAATGCCAATCGTGGTCAGTTATTGGTGTCGCCATCGCCTGCAGTGATTGAAGAGTACCAACTACTGATCGATGCAGATGTCGAAAAGCAAAAACAATTTTCTGCGGAGTTGAGTCTACCTTCTGTAACCACAGATGGTGAGCGGATACATTTATATCTCAATGCTGGACTATTGAGTGGTATTGATTCTGAAATCGCTGAATGTGCTGATGGTATTGGGCTGTATCGAACCGAAATCCCCTTTATGTTGCATCAACGCTTTCCAAGCGAAAGAGAGCAAATCAATGTATATCGTCAAGTATTAAGTGCAGCAGGTGATAGACCTGTTGTGATGCGTACTTTGGATGTAGGCGGCGATAAACCGTTGCCGTATTTTCCGATTAAAGAAGACAATCCGTTTTTAGGTTGGCGTGGTATTCGTTTATCTCTTGATCATCCTGAGTTATTTTTAGTGCAATTGCGTGCGATGTTGCAAGCCGCTGGCAATGGCAATCAATTGAAAATATTACTGCCAATGGTCAGTAATCTCGATGAAATAGATCAAACATTAAGTTATTTAGAGCAAGCGTTTACTGAACTAAACCAAGAATTAAATACCCGTTTGGTTAGGCCTCAAGTCGGCGTTATGCTTGAAGTACCCGCATTATTGTATCAGTTGCAAGATGTGGCGAAGCGGGTCGACTTCGTATCGGTTGGCAGTAACGATTTAACCCAATATTTACTGGCCGTCGATCGTAATAATCCTAGTGTGAGTTCACTATTTGATAGCTATCATCCTGGTATTCTTCGAGCCCTTAAACGAGCCGTCGATGAGTGTAAACAGTATGACTTGGATGTGAGTGTTTGTGGCGAACTTGCTGGTGAGCCTTATGGTGCATTACTTTTGGTGGCAATGGGTTATAACAAACTCAGTATGAACCAGGGCAGCTTAGCCAGAATAAATTTTTTACTTAGACGAGTATCAAAACAAGAATTAACTGAGTTGTTGGAGTCTATTTTACAACAGTCAACGGGTAACCAGGTTCGAGGGTTATTAGCACATTTCTTGCGAAAACATGATTTATCAGATTTAGTTAACATAGATTAGTCATACGATTGGAGCGGGTTGGGAAATGCTTAGATGATCTTTCGTATGGTTGATAATATAGTCAAACGTCATTTTTAAGGATGTCATCGTGGATAGTTTGCTGCAGGTATTTTTAATTTGCCTTGTTTTAGGTTCCGTAGTGGGTTTTTTAGCTGGGTTGTTAGGTATTGGTGGCGGGTTAATTATTGTGCCTGCACTCTTGTACATTTTGCCCTCAGTCGGGATCGATTCGACACAAATCACTCATGTTGCTATCGCTACATCACTGGCATCAATTATTTTAACCTCAATGTCTTCAGCTGCTGCGCATCACAAACGCGGTAATATACCTTGGGAATTGTTTAAGCCTATTTTCCCTGGCATTGTTATTGGATCGTTAGCATCGGCATTTGTTTCTGAACAAATTGCATCGGATGATTTACAACAGACTTTCGCTATTTTTGTCGTGTTAATGGCAGCACAAATGGCGTTTCCGTTTAAAGTCAAAACAGGTGGCAGTCTGCCTAGTTTTGCCGTGTTATTAACCATCTCAACGGCGATCGCGTTAATTGCTGGCTTAATGGGCATTGGTGGTGGGGTATTACTGGTGCCATTCTTGAGCTATTGCGGTTTACAAATGCGCCAAGCTGTGGGGTTTTCATCGGCTACCGGAATGCTTATCGCGGTATCCGGTACCATTGGCTATATCATTGCGGGCTTTGATGTCCCCAATTTACCTGAGGGTTCGGTAGGGTTTATTTATCTACCGGCATTAATCGGGATTATTATTAGCTCAATGCTGTGTGCGCCTATGGGCGTAAAAGCGGCAAGCACTTGGCCAACACCAGTATTGAAAAAGATCTTTGCTGGTTTGTTAGTCGTAGTGGGATTGAAACTGTTATTGAGTTAACCTCAGTCAGGTTATAGACACGCCTTTGTTCAAGTATTTGAGCAAAGGCGTTTTTTTATTAATTAATAACGCCGTTATTACACCGCGAAAGGATACTTAATGGCGTCGTGATGCTCGTAACCTTCAACGCTAAAATCAGCTAAGGTCACCCAGGTTTCAATGTCTTTTAGGGTTTTAATCTTTGGATTAATTATCAACTTAGGAGAGGCAAAGGGCTCACGTTTAAGCTGAATATCCCGCATTGAGACAAGTTGATCTTCGTAAATATGAGCGTTAACAATTTTATGGTATGCCTTACCGGGCTTATGACCCGTTATTTGGGCCATTAAAGCCAACAATACATAGACTTGTACCATGTTGAAATTCAATCCTAGAGGGACATCACAGCTTCTCTGGGTACTATTGAGATACAGGGTATCACCGAGTAATGAAAAGTGATGCTCGTACATGCATGGACGCAAGCAACCTAGGTCAAATGCGCCTGGGTGAAAGAAGGTTAAAATCTCAGCGCGATTGTCTATGCCATTAGTTAAATCATCGACGATTTGTTGCAGTAAATCGACGTGGCCACCATCATGTTTTGGAAATGCACGTCCTAAAGCGCCATAAATGAGCCCCATATCGTCGGGCCCTTTGCGGTTTGGGTTATCTAGCCAAGCTTGGTTTAGATTGGCATTGGCATCCCATGTTTTAGTGCCTAATGCTCTAAAATCGGCAGCATTTTGATAACCGCGTAAATAACCAAGGACCTCTGCGATGGCCGATTTCCAGAAGCTTTTACGTGTGGTGACTAACGGAAATTGATTGTTTGCAACATCATAAACGAGATCTGCATTTATCACGGTTAAGCATTTTTTGTTAGTGCGAGCATTATTGACCCATTCGCCTTCATCGACAATACGCTGGCACAGATCTAGATATTGTTTCATGTATTTAAATCCTTTTCTCTTTTCGAGATTATACCCAAATGATGGTTAATTAACACGACCTAATCTGTAGATAACGCGTTAATCAGAATTAAGCATCACCATGTCAGCATTACTTACAATAAGACGGGAAACCGTCTTATTGCAGCTTGTTACCTCGGTAATTCCGAGGTAACATCAAGAAAGAATCGATTATTATTGTTTGAGTTTTCTCTATAGACTGAGCGATTGTTTTTTAGGAGTGTTATATGGAACGTACAATTAAAAACTTCTTAAGCCAAGAGTCTGCTGGTGGCATTTTATTAATGATCGCAGTGGCATTGGCGATGATTTTCGCCAATTCACCTTTAGCTGACGTATATCAAGGTTTCTTAGGCACAGAAGTACAGCTTCGAGTAGGTGATCTTGACATCGATAAGCCACTTTTACTGTGGATTAACGATGGCTTGATGGCATTATTCTTTTTATTAATCGGCTTAGAAGTGAAGCGCGAACTACTTGAAGGGGCGTTGTCGAGTGTGGCAAAGGCATCCTTACCCGGCATTGCTGCTATCGGTGGCATGGTATTTCCGGCATTATTTTACTTGGCATTTAACTACTCTAACCCCGATACTCAGATCGGATGGGCTATTCCTGCTGCCACAGATATCGCCTTTGCTCTAGGTATTATGGCATTACTTGGCAGCCGAGTTCCGGTGGCGTTAAAAGTGTTTTTGTTGGCGCTGGCAATTATTGATGATCTCGGGGTGATTGTGATTATTGCGCTGTTTTACAGTACTGATTTATCCATGCTAAGTTTGATTATTGCCGCGGTGTCGATTGTGCTTATGATCGCACTGAACAGAAAAGGGGTCAGTTCGATCCTGCCTTACGGTTTACTTGGTTTTATTTTATGGGTTGCGGTATTGAAATCTGGAGTACATGCGACATTGGCCGGCGTAATTATTGCGTTTTGTATTCCACTTCGTGCTAAAGATGGTTCATCTCCTTCTGAGTCGCTAGAGCATAGCTTACACCCATGGAGCACCTTTATGATCCTGCCTGTGTTTGCTTTTGCTAATGCTGGTTTGTCATTAACGAATATGTCATTGAGTTCATTTGCGGAACCTATTACGCTAGGGATCATCATTGGTCTGTTGTTAGGTAAGCCTGCTGGGGTGCTTTTATTTAGTTATTTAGCGGTAAAACTGAAACTCGCTGAGTTACCTCCGGGAATTGGCTGGAGACACATTACGCCTGTTGCCGTTATGTGTGGGATCGGATTTACCATGTCGGTGTTTATTGCTTCCTTAGCATTTGAACATTCACCTGCTGCATTTGGTGACTATGCAAGGTTAGGGATTTTAACTGGGTCATTATTTGCGGCGGTGATTGGTTATTTTTGGTTGGCTAAGGTACTGCCTAAAAAGGAGAGTTATCATGAAAAAAGTGACTGTAATATCGGGTCTGTTTGTGACCATGATGTCGATGCCAACATTGGCTGATTCATTTAACGTGTGTCAGCAATCACCAGAATCATTAACCTGTCAAAGTTATCTTGAAGGTGTGGTTGATGGGGCATTAATGTATCGCAATGATGCGACCGCAAATCGAATTGATCCCAATGATTATGCCTCCAGAGCATTAAAGTTTCGGGCAGGGAAACGTTATCAAAAAGCGTATTTAAATTATTGTTCCAGCCATGTTCCGGTGAAGTCAGAAATCGTTTCGGCATTAGCGGAACAAGTCTCACTGAACAATGTTACTAACAGTGACGAACTGGAGTCAGTGATTAACAGCTTATTAGATTGTCGCCCTAGCCAACAGTAAGGTTTATGTATTGAACAATACGCCGCATAGACACTGCGTATTGTTCAATATTATTTTTAATCAATCATATTTGGTTGTAGTGATTTTGTTAGGTTATTTATTACTATGCAGCATTTAAATTATAACCATTTATATTATTTTTGGATGGTGCAAAAGAAAGGCTCTGTGACTAAAGCCGCTGAAGTATTATGCCTTGCTCCTCAGACGATTACGGGTCAGATACGCTCATTGGAACAAAGATTGAAAGGGGCGGTTTTTAAACGTGTAGGACGTAACTTGGAGGCCACTGAACTGGGCGAGTTAGTCTTTCGTTATGCCGATAAGATGTTTAGCCTTAGCTATGAAATGCTCGATATCCTTAATTATCAAAAAGATAATTCATTGTTGTTCGAGGTAGGGATTGCTGATGCATTGTCTAAGGCCTTAGTGAGTCGAGTGTTGTTAACCGTTATTCCTAACGATGGTTCGGTAAATTTAGCGTGTTATGAATCAACTCACGATAGCCTTATTGAGCGTTTACGTGAGCATAAACTGGATATGATTTTATCGGATTGTGCTGGCGCTTCATTGAAGTTTCCTGAGATTTTGTCGAAAAAACTAGGTGAGTGCGGTGTGAGCTTCTTCTCTGCTGAACCTATCTCATTACCGTTTCCTGATTGTCTTGAACAGCGAAAATTACTGATCCCGGGTAAACGAACGTCATTGGGACAACAATTACATGGTTGGTTCGCCGAAAAAAATCTTAATGTGAGTATTTTAGGCGAGTTTGACGATGCAGAAATGATGAAAGCTTTCGGTTATTTTAATCGAGGTATTTTTGTTGCGCCGTCTATTTATCGTCATGATATACTGTCACAAGGTATGGTATTACTTGGTGAAACAACCGATATAAAAGAAGAATACCATGTGATGTTCGCCGAGCGAATGATCCAACATCCGGCGGTAAAGTCATTGCTGGCAACGGATTTTAGTGATCTATTTGCTGGACGAGATCAGTCCATAAAAGATTTAGGCAACCGTATAACTAGCTTGTGATATTGACATCAGGAGATTTGTGTTGGAATTAATGAATATAGCGCGTGTACGCTGGGCATGTCGTCGCGGAATGTTAGAATTAGATGTGTTGCTTCAACCTTTTATTGAAGCCCAATATGAAGCAATGACAGACGAAAATAAAAATACTTTTATTCGTTTATTAGAATGTGAAGATCCTGAATTATTTGCTTGGTTTATGGGGCATGAACAATGCCAAGATCCACTGCTAGCTGATATGATAGTCAAAGTCCGTGGAAGAGCAGCACCTTAACCCGCCGATTGACTCCTTGCTCAACACGAGCACTCAAATGCAACAATTTGCGTTGAGTGCTTCGTTTTTACAGCGTGGGGCGTTAATCGTCTCATTAGCGGTTGTGTTAAGCAGTTTTTTAGCTTGGCCCAGTTATCCCTCCCTGATATACCAAATTATCCAAACGTTACTTTTTATTGCCACAATACTGATTTTCATTTTCGAATGGCGCAGAGTGTCTCGCTGGCGTTGCTTGTTGTCTCTGGGCAACAAACAGGCTGGCACCTTATTATATGGTGTTGAGGGTCAATCGGATAACGTCAAGCTTTGTAAAAAACCGTTTATTAGCCCATTACTGTGCATCATTTTTTTGCAGTACACTAAAACCGAAGAGCGTCGGCTATTGCTGGTGTGGAGTGATATGGTAGACGACACAGCATATCGTACTCTGTGTCGCCTGTTATTGAGCCAATAATTGAGCCATTCAGACTGGTTTAATCTTGATAGTGTTTAACGGCTTGGCTGCAATATTGTCGGTTTAGGATTATCGATTTGATCAGGATAATCTGCGTTATAATGTAGGCCTCGACTTTCTTTTCGCTCCATTGCACATCGAATAATCAACTCCGCGACTTGGACTAAATTACGCAGTTCTAATAGATTATTGCTGACTCGGAAGTTTGAATAATATTCTTCAATTTCTTGCTGAAGCATCAAACATCTTCTTAGTGCCCGCTCTAAACGTTTGTCTGTGCGCACTATGCCAACGTAATCCCACATAAAGAGCCGCAGCTCGTGCCAGTTATGGGCAATAACCACTTCTTCATCAGAGTTAGTCACCTGACTTTCATCCCACATCGGTATTGGACTAGGCATAGGAATCTTATGTAACAGACCTTCGATATCTTGTGATGCTGCACGGGCAAAGACTAAACACTCCAGTAATGAATTACTCGCCAGTCTATTGGCACCATGTAAGCCGGTGTAAGCCACCTCACCAATGGCATATAAGCCATTAATATCAGTTTGACCATGAAGATCCGTCATTACGCCGCCGCAGGTATAGTGTGCCGCTGGCACGGCAGGAATAGGATCTTTGGTAATATCGATTCCGAATGTTAGACAACGCTGATGGATGGTCGGGAAGTGCTTAATGATAAAGTCCGCCGGTTTGTGGCTTATGTCTAAATAGACACAGTCAGATCCTAAGCGTTTCATTTCATAATCAATGGCGCGGGCGACAATATCGCGAGGGGCGAGTTCACCTCGTTCGTCAAAGTCAGGCATAAAACGACTGCCATCAGGGCGACGTAAATACGCACCTTCACCGCGTAACGCTTCTGATAATAGGAAGTTTCGGGCGTTGGGGTGAAATAAACATGTCGGATGGAATTGATTAAATTCCATATTGGCGATGCGGCAACCCGCACGCCAGGCCATCGCAATACCATCACCGCTGGCAATATCGGGGTTAGAGGTGTATTGGTACACTTTTGAGCTGCCGCCAGTTGCTAACGCAACAAATTTTGCTCTGATGGTTTCAACATGTTCTTCATCACGATTCCATACATAAGCACCAAGCACCCTGTTACCTGGGCGAGCCAATTTGCGCGTGGTAATTAAGTCAATCGCATTGTAACGTTCTAGTACTTGTATGTTTGGGTGATCGATAGCTTGTTGTTGTAATGTAATTTGCACCGCTTTACCGGTGGCATCAGCAGCATGTAAAATGCGCCGGTGGCTATGTCCACCTTCACGGGTCAAGTGATAATGGGCTGTGCTATCGTCACCGGTAACGGTTTCTTCTTTATCAAATGCGACACCACAATTAATTAACCATTCCATTGCACTTTTTGCGTTTTCTGCGGTGTATGTCACTACAGATTTGTCGCATAATCCAGCTCCAGCGATTAAGGTGTCGTTTACATGTGATTCAATTGTGTCATCTTCATCAAAAACAGATGCAATTCCACCTTGGGCGTACAAGGTTGACCCTTCTGATAGTGGGCCTTTAGAAAGAAGAATTACTTTTGATTTTTCAGCAAGATGTAGTGCTAAAGTTAGTCCTGCAGCGCCGCTGCCGATGACCAAAATGTCAGATTGGTGTTCAACTGCTTGTTTCATCAGGTATCATGATATGGTTTAGTGGTTTGATCATAGTAAAACAAATTTCTTTAGCAGGGTACTTTTACAGCGTATTTTATTTGATTTTGCTTATATATTTTATTTATAAGTAAAATAAATTAACTTTTTTTAATTCAATATCGAACTTTCTTCATATCAGTAGGTCTATTTATATGAACAGGATTCGAGCGACTGAGTAATCAGTGTGACAGATTTAGGAGTAGTCAGCTCGGATGAGTGGACAATATAGTGATCAACAATTAGTTGAGCGAGTGCAGCAAGGCGATAAAAACGCATTTAACCTGCTAGTGCTGAAGTACCAAAATAAAGTGATGAGTTTAATTTCCAGATATGTGCGCAATCAAGCGGATGTTGCGGATGTGACACAAGAAGCCTTTATTAAAGCCTATAGAGCGTTAGCCAATTTTCGGGGTGAAAGTGCATTTTATACTTGGTTGTATCGCATTGCGGTAAACACTGCAAAAAACCATCTTACGTCGCAAGGGCGCAGAGCACCTGCAAACGATGTCGATATAGAAGATGCAGAATATTATGAAGGCAGTGATGCGTTAAAAGAGTTTGCATCACCAGAGCGATTACTAATGAAAGATCAAATGAGTAAAGTGATCTTTGATACGCTCGATACTCTGCCTGAAGAGTTAAAAATGGCCATATCGCTCAGAGAGCTAGAGGGAATGAGTTATGAAGATATTGCCAATATAATGGATTGTCCCGTCGGTACGGTAAGATCTCGAATCTTTCGTGCTCGAGAAGCAATCGACAAACAGCTCCAGCCTTTGCTGGAAAAGTAATAGCCTTAATCTTAGATAGGTGAATAATGCTTAAATCAAGTCAAGAGTGGGTATCTGCATCAGTTGATGGCGAAGTTGATGATAAAACATTGGCACAACTTTCTGCTGACGTTGATTCACATGATGAATGGCAACGCTATCACATGATAGGCGATGCAATGCGCGGTGAGACACCGGCAACCATTGACTTAGACCTTTTTGCTAGCATCGCAGCAGCAATTGAGCTTGAGCCAACAATTATAGCGCCTCAAGCCAAGCAGAGTGAATTAGCCGAGCAAGCTGGAACACAACAGCGAGCTGCATCGGGTTCAAACGTGGTACCATTTTTCAAACAGTTTGGCCAATATGCTATTGCTGCAACGGTTGCCATGGTTGCCATTGTTGGAGTACAAAACTATGATCAAAGTAATGATCCAGAGTCACCATTGCCAGTATTAATGACACGTCCTTTAGTGGGTAGTGTGTCTCCGGTAAGTTATCAAACTGGTGCAGTGAAAAATCAACAAAATTATTCTGATCAACAAGTGATAGAACAGCGTCGCCGTATTAATTCTTATATTCAAGATCACATGCTGCAACAACGTTTAAACCCAGGTGTTGCTGTTGATGATAATCGCGTGCAAGATGCTGCGGTAAATCCATAATCCATCGGCAGAAACCTTGTCTTACCATTTTAGGAGTTAGCTTGCGCCTTATCCTGCTAGCACTGTTAGTGTTAACCTTTCCAACACACGCTGAAGATGATTTATCTGCTAAAGCTTGGCTTAATAATATGAGCCAAGCAATGCGCGTTAAGCAATTTAAAACCTCTATTATTCAGCTACAAGCCGATCATATTCGTCCGCTTGTTTACATTCATGGCATTGTCGATAATAAAGAAATCGCATTACTTGAATACCTAAATGGCCCGCCTAAAAGTGCTGTTAGAGTGGGTAATACGGTTACGTTTATAGAACATGACCAATCGGCTTATAGCGTTCAAGCCCCTCGTATTCAGGGGATTTGGCCTGCTGCTTTAGCGGGAGACTTACACCAGCTCGAAAAAGGCTACCAATTTGTAAAAGGTGGCCGCGGACGTATTGCTGGACGCCCTGGGCAAATGATCCGTTTATTGGCTAATGATGATAATCGTTATGACGCTCAAGTGTGGATCGATATGGACACTTATCTGCCATTACGTTTTGATACCCTTAATAAAGACAAACAATTACTTGAACAAACCATGGTCATTGAGCTGATTGAATTAGCCGAGCCTGCGAAAATTTTAATTGAAGCCGCAAAGCAAGAGTGGCCAGCAGTAATGAACCAAGCGGAACGCACTGATGGCAAAAACTGGCAATTTACTTGGTTACCAGAAGGATTTGATGTCGTTGTTCGCGATCATCATCGGTTGATTGGTAGTCACGAGCCCGTTGAGTATGTTGCCTTAACAGACGGATTGGCTAATATTTCTGTTTATGTTGCGCGAGCGGGAGACAATCCAATGCCGAATGAATTACTTATTCGTAATGGGTTATCTATGGTCGTTGTTAAAGTCGGTACGCTTGAGGTGGTTGCTATTGGTAAAGTGCCTTCAGAGACCTTAGACAAAATTGCCAATAGTTTAGTGTTGAAATAAACCTTAGCTTATTGATTTGTAAGCCGTGACATGATGCTATTGTGTTGCGGCTTACGTGTTTTTATGATGAGCCATGAGCGATATAGCTTAGGCAATAACTGACTTAGCCAATGATGGTCATTGTGCTAAAATACCAACATATTTATTGGTCGAGTGTGTTAAATGAATAAGCATATATCTGAGTCATCTACTTCTTCAATGATGGAAGAAATTGCCCGCGTGGTTGATTATCAACAAGGCTGGGTCACAGTTGAAGTAGAATTAAAAAGTGCTTGTAATCATTGTGCCAGCAGTGAAAATTGCGGTACTTCAACCATCGCCAAGGCCTTTTCGGTTCATACTCAGCGTTTTTCATTACCCAGTGATAAACCTTGCCGTAGCGGTGATTTGCTTAAAATTGGCTTGCCTGAAAGTGTGATCATCAAGGCGGCTGCATTAGTCTATTTGTTGCCATTATTAGGCATGTTTCTATCGGCCATTATTGGGCATATGCTGGCCGCGGGTTTAGGGCTAAGTACCAATGGTTTTGCAATGGCTTTTGGGGCTTCAGGGGCGTTGGTAGCATGGTTTGTCGGCAAACACTTTGCTACCCAACTTGAAGCACTCGCTACGCCTGTGATCATCACCTATTTAGGCCAAGAAGTAGGGATTATTAGCGCGACTCGTTAGTCAGGGGTCATTAGTGATTGTTCATGAGATATTATGACGATATATTTTCGGTGCAGTTTGAATGATCATTAACGATAGGCATACTGCTCAATCGCACTAGCATTCTGCTCAATCGAACTAATTCTGCTCAATCGAACTAATTCTGCTCAATCGAACTAAGAGTATGCTGATCTAGCCATTAATCCCATCAAGAGATGCTTAAAAACTGCTTTTTATGACCAATAAATATACCCAAACAGATACTATTAATTAATCTGATTGGTATTACCCCCCTAATCAGGTAC
Source organism: Shewanella sp. CAL98-MNA-CIBAN-0140 (assembly GCF_040309905.1). Taxonomy (NCBI): domain Bacteria; kingdom Pseudomonadati; phylum Pseudomonadota; class Gammaproteobacteria; order Alteromonadales; family Shewanellaceae; genus Shewanella; species Shewanella sp. CAL98-MNA-CIBAN-0140. Next base: position 86,583 of record NZ_JBEOPI010000011.1, on the reverse strand, counting down.
ACTTTGTCACCTTAATTTTCATCATTTTAGTAGTAGTCATTGCAGCATAATGAAACACATTAGAAACTTCTCGATTATTGCCCATATCGACCATGGTAAATCAACTTTATCCGATCGCCTTATTCAGGTATGTGGCGGCTTAACTGACCGTGAAATGGCTGCACAGGTTTTAGATTCAATGGATCTAGAACGTGAGCGTGGCATTACGATTAAAGCCCAAAGTGTCACCCTAGATTACCATGCAAAAGATGGTAAAACTTATCTACTTAACTTCATTGATACACCTGGCCACGTAGACTTTTCTTATGAAGTTTCACGCTCTCTGGCTGCTTGTGAAGGTGCATTGTTAGTGGTTGATGCTGGTCAAGGCGTAGAAGCTCAGACATTAGCAAACTGCTATACCGCACTAGAGATGAATTTGGACGTTGTTCCAGTATTAAACAAAATTGACTTACCTCAGGCTGAACCTGACCGTGTCGCCGCTGAAATTGAAGATATTGTTGGTATTGCTGCCATCGATGCAGTGCGTTGCTCGGCAAAGACAGGGGTGGGTGTTGATTTAGTATTAGAAGAAATTATTGCCAAAATTCCACCTCCAGAGGGTGATGAGACTGCACCATTACAAGCGCTGATTGTCGACTCATGGTTTGATGCATATCAGGGTGTCGTGTCTTTAGTCCGTATTAAGAATGGCGTACTTAAGAAAGGTGACAAATTCAAAGTGATGTCCACAGGACAAAACTATAACGCCGATCGCATCGGGATTTTTACACCAAAAGAAAAAGACAAAACAGAGCTTCGTGCCGGTGAAGTGGGTTATGTGATTTCTGGTATTAAAGAAATTCATGGTGCGCCAGTGGGCGATACCTTGACCCATGCAAAAAATGGTGCAGATAAACCTCTACCTGGGTTTAAGCGCGTTAAGCCTCAGGTTTATGCCGGTGTATTCCCAATCTCTACCGATGAATATGAGAGCTTCCGCGATGCGTTGAATAAATTAAGTTTAAATGACGCATCACTGTTTTTTGAACCTGAAACATCCTCCGCGTTAGGTTTTGGTTTCCGTATCGGTTTCCTTGGTCTACTCCACATGGAGATTGTGCAGGAGCGCTTAGAGCGCGAATACGATCTCGATTTGATCACCACAGCTCCCACCGTAGTTTACGAAGTTATTATGAACAGTGGTGAAACTGTTTATGTTGATAATCCATCGGATTTACCTGCGCTGAACAACATCGAAGAAATTCGTGAACCGATTGTTGAAGCCAATATATTAGTGCCAAAAGAGTACTTAGGTAACGTGATTACCTTGTGTATTGAAAAGCGTGGTTCACAAACTAATATGGTATATCACGGTAATCAAGTGGCGGTTACTTATCACTTACCGATGGCTGAAGTGGTCATGGATTTCTTTGACCGTCTTAAGTCAACGAGTCGTGGTTATGCATCATTAGAGTATAACTTTATTCACTTTGAACCTGCGGACATGGTGCGATTAGATATTTTAATCAACAGCGATCGTGTTGATGCGTTAGCGATGATTATTCACCGCAGTAATATTCGTCATCGTGGTTTAGCTTTGGTTGATAAGATGAAAGAGCTGATCCCTCGACAAATGTTTGATATTGCGATTCAGGCCGCTGTTGGCAGTCAGATTATCGCTCGTTCAAGCATTAAAGCGTTGCGTAAAGACGTTACCGCTAAGTGTTATGGTGGCGACGTTTCGCGCAAGAAAAAACTGCTTAACAAGCAGAAAGAAGGTAAAAAACGCATGAAGCAAGTCGGTAACGTAGAGGTGCCACAAGAGGCATTTTTAGCGGTTCTGAAGCTAAATAATTAATAATAATTAATTAAGTTAATGTGCAGAATAACGCCGCGTATTGCGGCGTTATCGTTATTTTCACGATATATTATGTAACACTCAACTGGGTGAATGTTTGTACGTTTATCACCATACTTGATTGAGTTATTCTAAGCCTTGGCTCAAGCCATATGGATCCAACACACCCAGCAGGAGATAAATTAGTAATGGCAGCCTATTTTTCGCTTATTTTAGTGCTCGTAACCTTAGTCAGCGGTCTTATTTGGTTAATTGATGTGGTTTTTTTCGCGCCTAAACGCCGTGAAAATTTATTAGTTGCACATGCCAATTCGACGGAGTTGAGTGCCGATGCCATCGATAAAATCATTCGTGAACCTGTGCTAGTTGAAACTGCGCATTCTATTTTTCCGGTGATCGCGTTTGTGATGATTTTACGGTCATTTATTTATGAGCCATTTCAAATCCCATCGGGTTCTATGATGCCAACATTGTTGGTGGGGGATTTTATTCTGGTAGAGAAGTTTAGTTATGGGTTACGCGATCCAGTATGGCGCAGTAAACTCGTTGAAATTGGTGAGCCAGAACGCGGCGATGTTTTTGTCTTTAAATACCCAGAAAACCCAAAAATTGACTATATAAAGCGTGTAGTCGGATTGCCGGGTGACAAAATTATTTACCGTAATAAACAGTTAATGATCCAAGGTCCGTGTGACACAGGCATCGATTGCCCAGCACCAAGAGTCATTGCTCATACTGAAATTAATCGGGGTGAGTTTAGCCAGGATAATGTGCCGCTTATTCGGTTAAGTGAGCAATTAGGCGACGTTAAGCATGATATTTTGATGAACCCGTCACGTCCTGATTTTAGACAACACTTTTATCCTCAAGCTGGCCTTCCTGTGGGTGAGTTTTTGGTGCCTAAAGGCATGTATTTTGCGATGGGTGATAATCGCGATAACAGTACCGATAGTCGTTTTTGGGGCTTTGTACCGGAAGAAAATCTTGTCGGAAAAGCTGTCGCCATTTGGATTAGTTTTGAATTTGATAGTAAGCCGAGTGATTGGTTACCGACGTGGGTACCGACCGGCGTGCGTTTTGATAGAGTAGGTGGAATACATTGATGGAACCCATTAAAAATTTGCCGCGTTTGTGCCGTACTTTAGGTTATGAATTTAGTAATATTGAATTACTTATCCAAGCACTAACACATCGTAGCGCAGCAAATAAACATAATGAGCGTTTAGAGTTTTTAGGCGATTCGATTTTGTCGATAGCCATTTCAGATGCCTTGTATCATCAGTTTCCAAAGGCGACTGAAGGTGATTTAAGCCGCATGCGCGCCACCTTGGTTAAAGGTGACACGCTGACATTAATTGCCATAGAATTCAAACTGGGTGATTATTTGTATTTAGGCCCAGGTGAGCTCAAAAGTGGTGGCTTTAGACGCGAATCTATTTTAGCTGATGCAGTAGAAGCCATTATTGGTGCGGTCTACCTCGATGCTGATATTGAAGTTTGCCGTAAGCTATTACTATCATGGTATAAAGAGCGTTTAGCTGAGATAAAACCGGGTATTAATCAAAAAGATCCGAAGACAATTTTGCAAGAACACCTACAAGGTTTTAAAAAGCCATTACCTGATTACCAAGTTGTAGCGGTAGACGGTGAAGCTCATGACCAAACCTTTACGGTAGAATGTCGAATTAGTGAATTAGATAAAGTTGTCACTGGTGTGGCAAGTTCAAGAAGAAAAGCTGAGCAGCTTGCTGCAGCTCAGGTATTGGAGCTACTGAATAAATGATCAAGAAAACAGACTTGCCAGCAGGTGATAGCCAAGAACCTAGCTTAGATGAACTGCTGGCAAGGATGAACCAAGCAGCACCAATCGCCACGGCGAAATACGATGTGACCTATTGTGGCATGGTAGCCATTGTCGGTCGTCCTAATGTGGGAAAATCGACTCTTTTAAACAAGTTACTTGGCCAAAAAGTCAGTATCACGTCGAAAAAACCCCAAACGACTCGTCATCGTATTATGGGCATTCATACTAATGGCCCAAGTCAAATTGTATTTATTGATACCCCAGGCCTGCACATTGAAGAAAAACGCGCGATTAACCGCTTAATGAATCGTGCTGCTGCCAGTTCATTAGCCGATGTTGCTATGGTTATTTTTGTTGTGGATGGCATGACGTGGACTGCCGATGATGAGATGGTGTTACAAAAAATCCAACATCGTAATGATGATCGTAAAATCATCTTAGCCATTAATAAAGTTGATAATATTAAAGATAAAGAATCATTATTCCCTTATTTAACTGAATTGGCTAAAAAGTTTGATTTTGATGAGATTTTGCCAATATCAGCCACCAAAGGCACCAACGTGCAGCGCATTTTAGATATGGCACGAGAATCATTACCTGCAGCGCCATTTTACTTCCCTGAAGATTATGTGACTGATCGCTCGCAACGATTTATGGCATCAGAAATTGTCCGTGAAAAACTGATGCGTTTTCTAGGCGACGAACTGCCATATGATGCGACAGTAGAAATTGAACAGTTTAAAATGATGGAAAATGGTGTTTACCAAATCAACGCGTTGATTTTAGTTGAACGTGAAGGCCAAAAACGTATGGTCATTGGTAATAAAGGTGAGCGAATTCGGACTATTGCCACTCAAGCCCGACTCGACATGGAAAAATTATTTGATAATAAAGTGTTTCTTGAGGTATGGGTGAAAGTGAAATCTGGCTGGGCTGATGACGAACGCGCATTGAGAAGTCTAGGTTATGGCGAAGACTAAATCGTCTTTAGTATTTTTGATTATTTGCTTTTAGGCATGGCCACCATGAAACGTGGCTATGTGCTTCATCATCGTCAATTTCGAGAATCGAGCGTGATTGTTAATTTGCTGGTCGAGGGCGTTGGACGTGTCGATGCCATCACTCGAGTCGGTTCAGGTAAACGGTCGATTAAAAGTATTTTACAACCTTTTCAACCGCTAATAATCCAATTTAGTGCTCAATCGGAAGCCAGAAACCTAGGTTTAAAAACCATTACCCAAATTGAATCAGCAGCACCAGCTATACCTTTAAGTGGTAATAGTCTGTATTCTGGTTTTTATCTAAACGAGTTATTGGTTCGTCTATTATCGGTGGAACACCAAGCTGAAGGGTTATTTTTAGACTATCACCGTGCGTTACTGGCGTTAGCCAAACAGTTTTGCTCAAGTCACCTGCGTTATTTTGAAATGGCACTGTTATTAGAGCTAGGTGCATTGCCATCTCTTGCCCATGACACTCAAGGTGACTCATTAGATTGCCGTTGTCACTATCGGTTTATTGCACAAAGTGGTTTTATCCCTGTGGTAACAACCCAAGCGTCATCTTTTTCTCATGGCAAAGGCTGTTTATCTGGCTCAATGTTGCTAGCATTGGCATCGCAAGATTTACAACCTGAACAGTTTAATCAAGCCAAAGGGTTAATGCGGTATTTACTGACGCCATTGCTGGGTAATAAGCCACTATTAAGTAGGCAATTGTTCGCTAAGAAAGCCGATTAGTATAGAGAATTTCGTAAACTGAATACGCAAACCGAGCACGATCTCATTCGTGTCTAAACCTTGGTGAGCATATGTCGTTATTGTGTTATTTATTACCTTAAGGAGCTCGATGTGAGCGGAATACTGTTAGGCATTAACATCGATCATATCGCGACACTGCGTCAGGCTCGCGGTACTCACTACCCCGATCCGGTGCACGCCGCGGCAGTGGCAGAGCATGCTGGTGCAGATGGCATTACTATACATCTACGTGAGGACCGACGTCATATTCAAGATCGTGATGTGTATTTGTTAGCAAAAACATTGAAAACGCGAATGAACTTTGAGTTTGCTGTCACGGAAGAAATGATCGCCATTGCCTGTGATATAAAACCTGCTTACGCTTGTTTAGTGCCAGAGAAGCGTGCAGAGCTGACGACTGAAGGTGGTCTTGATGTTGCTGGTCAGTTAGAGAAGGTTAGTTTAGCCGTCATCCGTTTAGCCGCAGCAGGCATTAAAGTGTCATTGTTTATCGATGCTGATAAAAGCCAGATTGATGCCGCCGTTGCTTCTGGTGCACCCTATATCGAAATTCATACGGGTTGTTATGCAGATGCCAAAACCGATGCACAACAGGCTGTTGAATTAGCTCGTATCATCGAAATGGCAAAGTATGCCCATAGCCAAGGATTGGTCGTCAATGCCGGTCATGGTTTGCATTACCATAATGTTAAAGCGATTGCGGCAATACCAGAGCTTTATGAGCTTAATATTGGTCATGCTGTCATAGCAAGGGCGGCAATTGATGGCTTAGACACTGCCGTTAGAGACATGAAAGCATTGATGCAAGCTGGGCGTAGAGGCGAGTAATGGCCATTGTGGGAATTGGGACTGATATTGTTGAGATAGAGCGCATTCGCGAGCAACAAACTCGCTTGGGTGACAAACTGGCCAAAAGGGTGTTAACGCAAGCTGAGTTAGCTGTGTATTGCGCTTCTACATTACCGGAGCGTTACCTTGCTAAGCGTTTTGCTGCTAAAGAAGCTGCTGCCAAAGCCTTAGGTACTGGGATTGGACGTGGCGTATCATTCCAGCATATTCACACCAGCAATGATGAATATGGTGCACCTTTGGTGACCTTCACTGAGGGGGCTGCCAAAAGGTTAGCTTTGTTAGGTGGTGTAAAAGGTCACTTGTCTATTGCTGATGAAAAACATTATGCCATCGCAACCGTCATTTTAGAGTCAGCTGATTAGCGCCATCGGCTGACTAACTATCGTTAACAATGAACCGCCTAGAAATTAACCATTCCCATAGCTGCCATCCGCAGTAATCTTAGTCAATCTTCAGCCCTAAATCTTCAGTGTTAAATCTTCAGTCTCAAATCTTCAGGGATAAATCTAAGCCTGCATCAAGGTTAAGCGACAAATGTTTTATGATGTTATTTACTCAGTAAATAAGCTAAATTAACATTAGTATCGAATAGGGACATTTATATGAGCTTGGATATTCGTGATAATCATAAAGATATGGAGCAATGATGAAATCGGCAGTAGAACAACTTTCAACTTATAAAAGTGTGCACTTAAACCCACAAAATATAAAGACGCATTTTGTTGGTGTGCCGATGATTGTTTGGTCGGCATTTCTAATGCTGGGGACACTTCGCTTTGCATGGCAAGATTATCAAGTCAGTCTAGCGATGATATTAGCTGTGGTGGTGTTGTGCTACTACATGGCGCTTCACATGCGCTTAGCACTTGGTCTAGTCTTGTTTATTTTGCCGGTGTTATATACCACCGAGCAGGTTGTTCATACTTCACACCCATTTATGATTGCCATGGGTATTTTTGTGATCGGTTGGATTATTCAGTTCATTGGCCATAAGTTTGAAAAAGCTAAGCCTGCTTTTATGGATGATCTCAATCAACTACTGATAGGACCATTTTTCTTGATGGCAGAATTGTATTTTATGCTAGGTTTGGAAAAAGAGTTAGCCGCCGAAATAACCCCAATAGCACATGAAAAACGCCGTGCGTTGGAGGCTAAACGTCATCCTTAGCGATGAGGCATTAACCGCAATAAAAAAGGCGCATGCTGCGCCTTTTTTATAAGTGATAACCTATTCGTTATCATCAATGAGCTGTAAATTACTCGGTAACACTCTGACTGTTTTAATCATATTATCCGCAACATCGATGACATCTATTTGATAATCAACTATGCGTAAACTAGTATTTGCTACTGGGATCTCTTCGAGGAATTCAATAATCAGACCGTTTAAGGTTTTGGGACCATCAATCGGCAAGTTCCATTTCATTTCTTTATTAAGATCACGAATGTTAATCGTGGCATCAATGATGAAACTACCATCTTGCTGGATATTAATGTCTTCACTGGCAGTGCTAAGCATCGAGGTTGTAAAGTCACCGACAATCTCTTCCAGAATATCTTCCAAGGTTACTAAACCCTGAATATCACCGTATTCATCGACAACAAGCCCAATGCGTTCTTTATTTTGTTGGAAATTAGTCAATTGTACGTTTAGTGGTGTGCCTTCAGGAATAAAGTACAATTCTTTGACCGCACGTAATAATGATGACTTGCTGAATTGTTCTTTTGATTGCAAGCGCAATGCATCACGTAAATGAATAAATCCTACAGCATCATCAATATTGTCTCGATACACCAGTACTCTGGTGTGCGGACTTTGCACCACTTGCTTATTAATCAACTTAAAATCGTCATTGACGTTAATGGCATAAATATCTGAGCGTGAAATCATAATGTCTTCGACAGTGACTTTTTCTAAATCTAAAATCGACAGTAACATTTCTTGGTGACGCTGTGGGATGAGCGCGCCGGCCTCATGCACAACGGTGCGCAGTTCTTCTTGGCTTAATGCATCATTTGTTTTGACGGTTTTTATACCCATCAAACGTAAAAATATCGTAGTAATTAGGTTGATTGCCTTCACTAATGGTGACAGCAAGATTAATAACCAACCTAATAGAATGCTCGAGGGGAATGCAATACGTTCAGGGTGCAAAGCGGCAAATGTTTTGGGTGTCACTTCAGCAAACACCAGTATCACAAGGGTCAATACACCGGTTGCAATCGCAACGCCCATATCGCCAAATAAACGCATTCCAATAATCGTTGCTATTGCCGATGCCAGAATATTAACCAGGTTATTACCGATGAGAATGAGCCCGATGAGTCGGTCAGGGCGATCAAGCATTTTTAACGCACGAATCGCGCCTTTGTGTCCATTAGCCGCAAGGTGTCGTAAGCGGTAACGGTTGAGGCTCATCATTGCAGTTTCCGAGCCGGAAAAGTATGCAGACATTACGATTAAAACCAAAAGGAATATAAGGAGTGCGCTGGTAGATATAGCGTCCAAAAAAGGGGCCCCATGAAGTGGTGTGAAATTGACCAACAGGCCGAATTGTCATTAATTTAACGGCCATTATTTATTATTGGCCGTTAGTGTCAAGTTATCTTGTTAATCTATCAATACAATAGAATAAGTTAATGAACTTATAAACGGTTAAAATTAGTTTAATATCAACTCTTTAACAATTCTCGCACCAAAATAAGCCAGTGAAAGTAAGCTAGCGCCAGAGAGACTATATATCACTGCGGTACGGATTCTACAGCCAACAGTATATTGTTGCCACAACATAATCGCGTAAACGATCCAAGCGATCATGGATAATATGGCCTTATGCCCTTTACCGTCGCCAAACATATCGTCTAAAAATATAAACCCAGTCACGAGTGACAAGCTCAATAAAATAAATCCAATAATGATGAGATGGTAAAGCTGTTTTTCTACCGTCATTAATGGCGGCATTGCAGGGCTCATCATCATCTGCTTTTTCTTAAGTTTATTTTGGATTAACCACAGTTGAATGGCGTACATTGCCGCTATCATCAAAGCACTGTAAGCCATGAGTGATAAAATAATATGAGCCAGAATTTCAGGGTGCAAATCAAAATGAATAATATATTGCGGTGGTAGTAACCATAAAAGCGCTACCGATAAAATTGAGCAGGCGTAAACAACGGGTACAACAATGATGACTTTAAGTTTCGGCATCGTAATGGTAAACGTTAATGCAATAATCCAGTTAACCAATGAAATCACATTGGTTAAACTAAAATTTTGTCCATCGACGGTAAAAATTGCATTTGAAAGTGCAAAACCATGCATGATAACGGCAATACCAGAAGCCACCATGACAGCTTTACGATTCGGCCCTTTTACGTGAAAAAGTCGGCTCGTCACTAAAACTAACGCTAAGCAGTAAAAAAGCATAGCTGCCGCTGAAAAAATAACCATTTAGAATCAACCTATCATAGTAGTTAATGCTGAAAAACTGCGCCCTGATGGTTGAACAATACTACCAAAGCATCACATTTTCATTATTTGTATTAGATTAACATGATCATGGCCTAATATGGCAGTGACCTAAGACGCAAAATTTAACAGTTTCCTGCCTTTAGGGGCAATTAATTTACGTAAAGTTGATTAGTGTTTAAGTTCTTCGTGTTGCAAGTATCGTAATTTAGAGTGGCTTGGGTATAATGGGCTCAATTATTGATATGCTTAAAGAGCCGCCAATGTTTGAAAATTTATCTGACAGACTGTCAAGCACACTAAAAAACATTAGTGGCCGTGGTCGCTTAACAGAAGACAACATTAAAGAAACCCTGCGTGAAGTGCGTATGGCGCTGCTTGAGGCGGATGTCGCTTTGCCTGTTGTCAGGGATTTTGTTAACAGCGTAAAAGAACGCGCTGTAGGACAAGAGGTGTCAAAAAGCTTAAGCCCAGGGCAAGCTTTTATCAAAATTGTTCAAAACGAACTTGAAAAAGCCATGGGCGAGTCGAATGAAGCCCTCGACTTAGCGGCAATACCACCGGCTGTGATCATGATGGCGGGTCTTCAAGGCGCGGGTAAAACAACGTCGGTTGCCAAATTAGGTAAGTTTTTACGCACACGTCATAAGAAATCTGTACTTGTGGTGAGTGCTGACGTTTATCGTCCAGCGGCGATTAAACAGCTTGAAACATTAGCCGCAGAGGTTGAGGTTGAGTTCTTTCCGTCTGATGTTAGCCAAAAACCCGTTGATATTGCTAAAGCAGCAATAAGCTATGCAAAATTAAAATTCATTGATGTGGTGATTGTCGATACAGCGGGTCGTCTGCATGTTGATGAAGCCATGATGGATGAGATCAAGCAGCTGCATGCCACTGTCAATCCTGTTGAGACGCTATTCGTCGTTGATGCAATGACGGGGCAAGACGCGGCCAATACGGCTAAAGTATTCAATGAAACGTTGCCTTTAACGGGTGTCATCTTGACCAAAGTTGATGGCGACGCTCGTGGTGGTGCTGCGTTATCTATTCGCAGTATCACGGGTAAACCGATTAAATTTCTGGGTGTCGGTGAAAAAACCGATGAATTAGAACCTTTCCATCCTGACCGAATTGCTTCACGCATTTTAGGTATGGGTGATGTACTGTCTTTAATTGAAGAAGTTGAACGTGGCGTCGATAAAGACAAAGCGATGAAGTTGGCTTCAAAAGTGAAATCAGGTGGCAGTTTCGACTTAGAAGATTTTCGTGAGCAATTACAGCAAATGAAAAACATGGGCGGAATGATGAACATGATTGAGAAACTTCCTGGTGTGGGGCAATTACCACCAGAGGCATTGGCTCAAGTTCAAGACGGTAAGATGACTGGACAAATGGAAGCCATCATTAATTCGATGACATTTAAAGAACGTAAAAATCCAGATTTGATTAAAGGATCTCGTAAACGTAGAATCGCCTTAGGTTCTGGGACTCAAATTCAAGATGTAAACCGCTTGTTGAAGCAATTTACCCAAATGCAGAAAATGATGAAAAAAATGTCTGCAAAAGGTGGAATGAAGAAGATGATGCGCGGAATGAGCGGAATGTTACCTCCAGGAATGAAGTTACCTGGTCGATAATATCAGCATCTTTCAAGTACAAAATTAGTTAATCTTAAATTCAATCAGTAGGTTAGGTTATGCTGTTGACTTTATTGCAACAAAACTGGTGAGTTAAAAAACATCAGATTTGGTTGCATTAGTTCAAAAGTCAGGTAAAATCTTCCCGCTTTCTTTCTGGAACTCTTCGCGAACACGGAGTTCCAGTTTTTATTTTTGCTTCTGGCAAATCATTAGAGGAATAAAACGCATGGTCACCATTCGTTTGGCTCGTGGCGGCGCAAAAAAGCGTCCATTTTATAATATCGTTGTTGCTGATAGCCGCAATGCTCGTGACGGTCGTTTCATCGAACGTGTAGGTTTCTTCAATCCATTGGCTCGTGGCCAAGAAGAAACGTTACGTTTAGATCTTGATCGTGTTGAGCACTGGGTTGCTACTGGCGCTGCAACATCTGAGCGTGTTGCAAAACTGATTAAAGACGCGCGTAAAGCTACTGCTTAATCGCGTATAAGGTATAGATAGATGAGTAGTAACCAAGAACTCGTTGTACTGGGTAAATTAGGCTCCAGTCATGGTATTAAAGGTTGGCTAAAAATCACTTCCTATACCGATTCTGTTGAAGGTATTTTCGATTATTCGCCTTGGCTAATAAAAGAACAAGGCGTTTGGCGTGAAGTTAAGGTCGCTCAGTGGCGTTTTCAAGGTAAAGCTGTTGTGGCTGAACTTGAAGGTGTCGCTACCAGAGAAGATGCGCAAATGCTCACAAATTGTGAAATTGCGATCAACCCTGAGCAAATGAAAGAACTCGATGATAGTGAATTCTATCATCGTGATCTTATTGGCTGCGAAGTGACCAATATAAACGGCTATAACATGGGTATTGTTGAGCAGATCGTGGAAACAGGATCAAACGACGTATTACTGGTTAAAGCTAATGCCAAAGATGCCTTCGGCAAAGCGGAACGTATGATCCCCTTTGTCCCTGAGCAGTTCATCAAACAGGTGGATCTGCAAGGGAAACAGATTTTAGTGGATTGGGATCCTGACTTCTAAGTCGAGGTACAACATATGTGGTTAGGGGTAATCACCCTGTTTCCAGAGATGTTTCGTGCTGTTACAGACTTTGGGGTCACGGGTCGAGCCGTGAAAAACGGCCTGCTTGAGTTGCAAACGTGGAATCCTCGAGATTTCACCCATGATAGACATAATACTGTGGATGACCGACCTTATGGTGGTGGACCTGGTATGTTGATGATGGTGCAGCCCTTGCGTGATGCTATCCATGCAGCTAAAGCAGCTGCAGGTGATAGGGCAAAAGTGATTTATCTGTCTCCTCAGGGACGCAAGCTGGATCAGCAAGGCGTCACTGAGTTAGCTAAATCAGAACGTTTGATTTTAGTGTGTGGTCGATACGAAGGTGTTGATGAGCGCATTATTCAAACAGAAGTAGATGAAGAATGGTCAATCGGTGATTACGTACTTTCGGGTGGTGAATTACCGGCAATGACGTTAATCGATTCAGTGGCTCGTTTAGTACCCGGTGTACTAGGTAAGCAAGCGTCAGCAGAGCAAGATTCTTTCTCTGATGGTTTACTGGATTGCCCTCATTATACTCGCCCTGAACTATTGGATGGTCTTGACGTACCTGCAGTGCTATTAAGCGGTGACCACGAAAAAATTAGACTTTGGCGTCTACAACAAAGTATCGGAAGAACTTTTTTGAGGCGACCAGAATTATTTGAAAATCTAGCTCTGACTGACGAACAAACGACTTTATTAGCGCAGTTCGTGAATGAAACGGACAAGTCCGCATAGTCAATGCTCAGTTAATACTAGGATGGAGTAATTATGAACAACATCATTAAAATGCTCAACGATGAGCAAATGAAAACAGATGTACCTGAATTTGGTGCTGGTGATACAGTAGTGGTTCAAGTACGTGTAAGCGAAGGTGAGAAAGATCGTCTTCAAGCTTTTGAAGGTGTGGTAATCGCTAAGCGTAACCGTGGTTTGCATTCTGCATTCACAGTACGTAAAACCTCTAATGGCACAGGTGTTGAGCGTGCTTTCCAGACGCACAGCCCATTAATTGCTAGCATCGAAGTTAAGCGTCGCGGACGTGTACGTCGTGCGAAACTGTACTATTTACGTGAGCGTTCAGGTAAGTCTGCACGTATCCGTGAAAAATTGGCAACTAAAAAATAGTTACCGATACAGAATAAAGATGCAGTGTTCGCACAACAACCCGCCGAAAGGCGGGTTTTTGTTTGTGGCGCTTTTAAAAATGTAAAATCGAGAAAGCGACAAACGCGGTAAAAGCGAGAAAAGCGCCAGGAGCGGAAAATAAACTAGGCTACGGCTTAGTGCTTAAATAATTTGATTAAAATATCAGTGATGAAGTGATTATTTACGCTTTGGCTAAATAAGCCTTGATCTCATTCATTGCTACAGGCATAGTTGCATCTAAGGTGTAATGGTGTAGCGTTACAGAGGTACAACTTAAACGATCCAATACCTAAAAAATAAATCTATTAGTGACCTTTGGTCAGTCGTCAAAAGAGAGTGATAAGTATGCAACAAGATACCATTAATAATGTGCACATTAGTTCAGAGCAAGTGCTAGTGACTCCTGCAGAGTTAAAGCAAGAACTTCCATTATCAACTCATGCTTATCAATATATTCTTAACGCGCGTAAGCAAGTGTCGGATATTGTCCACAAACGAGATAATCGTGTGCTTGTGGTGACAGGCCCTTGTTCTATTCACGATATTGCAGCGGCAAAAGAGTATGCATTAAAACTTAAAAAGTTACATGATGAACTCAGCGATGACTTTTACATCTTAATGCGAGTGTATTTTGAGAAACCGCGCACAACCGTTGGTTGGAAAGGGTTAATCAATGATCCTGATATGGATGAGTCATTCGATGTGGAAAAAGGACTCAGAATGGCCCGTGAGCTTATGATTTGGCTTGCAGAATTAGAGTTACCTATTGCGACCGAAGCACTTGATCCCATCAGTCCACAGTATTTATCTGAGTTGATTACGTGGTCTGCGATTGGCGCCAGAACCACAGAATCGCAAACTCACCGTGAAATGGCTTCAGGTCTGTCTATGCCTGTTGGTTTTAAAAATGGTACCGATGGTAAGTTAGAAGTGGCGATAAATGCACTTAAATCAGCCGCCAGTAGCCATCGCTTTATGGGGATTAATCAAGACGGTCAAGTTGCGTTACTGCAAACCGCCGGTAATCCTGACGGTCACATTATTTTACGTGGTGGCTTAACCCCTAATTATGATGCTGACAGTGTTGCTGTGAGCGAATCTCAAATTCATAAAGCTAATCTCAGTGCGCGTTTAGTTGTTGATTGTAGCCATGGCAATTCATCAAAAGATCATCAACGTCAAAAAAACGTTTGTGAAGATGTATTTAACCAAATTGAAGCAGGTAATAAATCGATTATAGGTGTTATGCTGGAAAGTAACCTAAATGCTGGTAATCAAAGTGCAGACAAACCCCTTGCTGAACTTAAGTATGGTGTTTCTGTGACTGACGCATGCATTGACTGGGAAACTACTGAAATCATTTTAAAACAAGGCGCTAGCCAGTTGTCTGCAGTATTACCAACGCGTTTTGAGACGCTGCAGGTTGTCAACGGTTAATGGATAAACACATGAATGAAAAAACCACAGCAGGCTTAGAACATCTTCGTGATTTAATTGATGGCGTTGATCAACAATTACTGCATTTATTACGTAAACGCCTCGATTTAGTGGCACAGGTTGGTGCGGTAAAGCACTCGGCGGGTGTGCCTATCTATGCGCCACAGCGCGAAGCGTCGATGTTAGCGAAACGTCGAGATGAAGCGCAAAGCATGAATATCTCGCCTCAATTAATCGAAGACATACTGCGTCGACTTATGCGTGAATCTTACCTAAATGAAAAAGATGTGGGGTTTAAGCAGATTAAGCAAGATCTTGGCCATGTAGTTGTGGTGGGTGGGCAGGGCAAACTTGGGCAGTTATTCAGCCAAATGTTAGTTCTCTCCGGTTATGAAGTGAAATGTATTGATAAAAATGATTGGCAAGATTCCGCCGCTATTTTTGATGGTGCTGGACTGGTCATTGTTACCGTACCTATTAATGTGACCTGCGAGGTGATCCGCGACAAGTTAACCCAATTGCCTGAAAATTGTATTCTGGCTGATCTCACTTCTATTAAAGAAGCCCCTTTAGCGGCAATGTTAGCCGCCCATAGCGGCCCTGTAGTGGGTTTGCATCCTATGTTTGGCCCCGATGTTGGTAGTCTGGCCAAACAGGTGGTGGTAGTGTGCCATGGCCGTCATCAAGAGGCATATCAATGGTTGCTACAACAGATTGAGATTTGGGGTGCCCGTATTGTCGAAGCTGAAGCTGAACGTCATGATAAAGCCATGCAACTTGTGCAAGCTATGCGTCACTTTTCAACATTTGTATATGGCGTAAACCTGTGTAAAGAAGAAGCTGACATTGATAATTTATTACAGTTTAGCTCCCCTATTTATCGTTTAGAGTTAGCCATGGTTGGGCGTTTATTTGCTCAAGATCCCGAGCTTTATGCCGATATTATTTTTGCGCAACCTGGTAGCCAACACGCGATAAGTGATTATCTCGACAATTATCGTGATGCATTAATTATGTTACAAACTGGTAATAGGCAAGCTTTTGTGGAGCAATTCCAACGTGTCGCTGCATGGTTTGGTGATTTTGCGCCGCAGTTCCAACATGAAAGTCGCACCATGTTGCAATCGGTTAATGATATGAAAAGTAGTTAACCTCTGCTCGGGTCATAAACGCTTATCAAACAGCATTTTGCTCCGCTATTAACGCGTTAATGTGTCTTGTTAGTAGAACAAATAGCATGTTTCATATTGCCGACTTTAAATAGACTCATTTTTATTAATTTAACCCATCTTTTATCCTAAATTGAGGTAAGTGAGGCTTAAATGAAGTATTATTAATGGGTGTAAATATTGCGAAATAATGAAACAAAGCTTATGTTTAGCTACACGATAACGTGAATAACGTCGTGTTAGATAGGTAATCTTAGTTACCTTTGGAGGATACCCCATGTCGATGATGCCATCGAATATGCTACCTATTCAACAGGTTGAAGACAATTCCTTAGGGCATTGTCTTTATGGTTTAATGAGTGCTTTTCCATTATTTTTTGTACCCGTATTATTGAGTCTTTGGCTTAATTTGATCCAGAAAAACGTTAATCCAGATTCCGTGCTGGGCAGCCATCTGCGTTGGCAACGCATGAGTATTATTGGTTTATGCCCATTTTTTATTGCGGGTTATTGGATCAGTCCATTATGGCTGAGTTTACCCATGTATATACTGGGTGTTAGCTGGTTTAGTTATCGTATTTTTAAAGGCTGGATTAGCCTTAATGATGGTATTGCTGTTTAAGCAAAGATGATGTGGACAAAAAATGCCGAGATAATATCTCGGCATTTTATTTTGTTGATCTAACCTCAACTTAGGGTAAGAGATGGGCTAAAGCGATAAAAAGGGTTTATTCAAGTTGGCAATATCAAATTTGTCCCTTGTTTTGATCGGCGCTTATTATCCCGAACTGAGGTTGATTTAATCTGTCTGGTATAAGTCATGGATCAGCTCAGCATGGGACAATTGGTCTTGATGCAAAATGATAATGCCATCGCCTTTTAGCTGCTTAACGGCAATGGAATGAGTACCGATCAGTGCAGGGTTACTGCTAAAACTCGTATTAACGATAACAGGTAAATGACTGCGAGATTTCACTTCAACCAGTCCAGCTAAATCGAGGCTTAACTGCTCAGGGTGAGTGAAACTACGTACGCCTGACTCACACAAGCCTAGTTGTTGATTACCGTGGCTAAGGACAGTGTCAGCTGCTTGTAACCAATCATTGACACTCGCCATGGTGTTTCGTTCTAATATTACCGGTAAATTGACTGAACCTATTAAGGTTAACATGTCTGGGTTATACATTTGTTTACCGCTTAAGATCAGCATGTCTGCTAATTGACTCGCAATAATAAATTCTTGTTCTTGATCTATCTGCATTATGCACAATAGACCAGCTTGCTTAATGACCTTTGCATGTTGTTTTAACTGCGGTTCATTGAGTTGTTGTTTCAAATCATTTAATACAATGGCTTGAAAACCTGATTCCTTGATGTTCTTAGCTTGGGTTGCCAGCTCGGTATTATCAATCGGTAAGTTGATTTGGTGCAATGCGCTAAATTGTCCAGCACCTATTTGTAAATGTTGGCAGAACAACTGAGTATCTTGTGATTTATAGTCGCGTGAATGTTTTGCTTGGCTGCTTGGCAAAGGTTTGATCGGCTCTTGTTTTGAACTACCAGGTTCAATCAACAACTGAGCTTGCGATAATTGTGTCGGCTTAACGGTTTCACATGGATAGCAGCCTAATACTTTGATAAAACGGGTAAGGCGTTCTAGCTCTTTAATCGCTTGTTGTACCTCAGTAGTGGCTAAATTGCCATCGATATCGAGGTAAAACATTTCTTCCCATGGCGTACCAGGGATCGGGCGAGATTCTAATTTACTCATATTTAAATTATGTGCTTTCAGTACCAGTAACGCTTCCACTAGTGCTCCAGGTTTTTGTCCTGTCGCCATAATCAAGGTCGTTTTTGCCGGTAGCTGAGAGGGAACCGCTGAGGCTTTTCTGGCGACGACGATAAAACGACTTTGGTTAATTTTTTGGTTTGCCAAACCTTGTTCAATTGCAATCAGCTGGTATAAGGCTCCGCCTTCAGCACTGCCTATGGCCGCCACAGTATTGCTGTCCGCCTCGATAACTTTAGTCATGGCTTCAGCACTACTAGAACAATATTCGAGTTTAATATGGGGATGCTGGCTTAAGTAACGACTGCATTGGCTGATCGGCTGCGGATGAGCGTAAATAGTCTTGATATCAGTTAGTTTGCTATCTGGCTTAGTGAGCAAGCAATGACTCACTTCTATTGTGGTTTCGCCCACAATCGATAGCGTTGTATGTTGCAGTACGTCATACACTTCATTGATAGATCCTGAAGAGGTATTTTCGATCGGCAAAAAACCATAATCGGCATGACCAGATTCGACGGCATTAACAATGTCATCAAAACTTTGGCAACCAAAATCAAGCATTTCTACTTGGCGGCGAGAGCAGTAACGGCTGGCAGCTAAGAAAGAATAAGACCCTCGCGCACCTAAGTAAGCAACGGTATATTGCTGCTTTTGAGTGTCAGGATTTGCTCTGCCGTGAAGATAAGTTTGTTGAAATAAAACTGAGTCTTCAATAATGCTTTGATAAAGGGAGATGACAAAGTGAGCATCGAGACCTTGTTCACGTCCTTGTTGCACTAGTCGCTCAAGCAGTTCTTTTTCTCGTTGCGTGTCTCGTATCGGTCTAACATCAATTTCTTTACTGCGTGCAACATTTAAGCTCAATTGGCGGCGTTTAGATAACAGCTCTAACAGCGCTTTATCAAGAACAGTGATCTGTTCGCGAGTTTGACTTAACTCTGGTGGTTTTTGCATATTGACCTCAATGTAACGCTACAAACTGACGTATTGGAAGATACGGCAGTGTTAATAAGACAAAAAAGCCTCCCAGTTGGGAGGCTTTAGAATTTTCATTTTCGTTTTTACACAGAAAATCCGCCTCCGAAGGTGGGCTGAATAAAAAAGAAAATAAAAAGACTGAGTATTTGTTTGTTCATGGATTAAAAATAAAGCTCTGACAGACGACTGTCAATGTAAATTTATTCATCAAGGTATTAAGTATTTGATTATAGACAAAAGAAAGCGCACCCGAAGGTGCGCTGGTGAAAGATAAATAATATCAAGCGGCGTTTTCCTCCTTATAGACATACTCAAATTCGCTTTCTGTGTCATTTGGTAATGATACATTACGTTGAGCCTGGGGTTTATGGGTCAGGCGATTTAGCTGTTTTTCCAGCTTTTGTCCCATTGCAGTAATCGCTGCGTATAGGTTTTCTCTTTTTGCCTGGGCGAATAACTCTCCACTAGGTAATCCAACTGATGCCTCTATTTTAAACAACTGCTTTTCTTGGGTGATAATAACGTGCGGGTTAATTAAATGGATATCATGTCGACTTAATTTTTCTAATCGTCCTTCGATACGTTCGCGGATAAGGGCAGTGACTTCAAGTTGTTTGCTAGTGATTTTCAGCATATTTCGAACCTTCTTGTTGTTTGCTTAACTCCAGATTACCAAGATTAACCATGTAAATTGTGATCTATGTCACACTTCTGCTGACTGTAACGTTCGGTTGATGCATATTTGATCGCTTAGACATTTTGGACAAAAAAGACCTAAAATATGCTTGTAATGCTGTGTATATAAGCTCATATTTGAATGGATAAGTTAACACTTAATTAGTCTTCAAAGTCATTGTTACTATTTTGGTAACGACAGTACAAGGGATAAGTCTGGCCTATTGCTGTTCACAACTGCACTAGATACACATTCTAAGTGGTATTTTACCGCCATGACAAAAAGGTCTCTGATTTTTTTCATTTCTCTCTTCACTGTGTTCTTTCTCGGTAATCCCCCCTTTATTTGTCCAGTCGTTAGCCACATAAAGAAACAAAATCATCATTATGTCTATTAGTTTGTAAACTACTTGCTTTGTTTATTACTGATGAGTTTATAATTTGCCAGCAAAACAATAGTATTAAGCAGGTTATTAGTGAGTATAGAACAACAAAAAATAAAGGTATGGGATTTTCCTACACGCTTTTTTCATTGGGCAATGGTACTTTTACTCGGTGGCTTATGGTGGACAGCTGACGTGGGTGAGATGCAATGGCATCAAGTATTGGCTTATGTATTAATGGGCTTAATCGGATTTAGATTGATTTGGGGACTTGTTGGAAGTGAGACTTCTCAATTTAGACATTTTGTTGTCTTGCCTAAGCAAGTTATCAGCTACGTAAAAGCTCAACCAAAACCTTCGACACTGGGCCATAATCCATTAGGTGGTTATATGGTGGTCGTGTTGCTAAGCATTCTTGTGCTGCAATTAACCACAGGGCTATTTGCCACCGATGAAATCTTTACCGAAGGTCCATTGATGTATCTTGTGTCGTCTGATATTGCAGGGTGGTTAACATGGCTACATAAAACCAATTTTAATCTTATTCTAGCTTTGGCTGCGCTGCATATCATTGCCGTGATAGTGCATGTTTTTAAGGGCGACAATATACTTAAAGCCATGTTCAGTGGTTATAAACAAATCAACAAGCAGGTAACGTCACCAACATTACGCTCACCTTGGATGGCATTAGTGATTGTATTCGTTATCTTTGCATGTATTTGGTGGCTATTACTCGAACCTGTGGTCAGTTACTTATAAGTTCAGCTTTATTACCAGCCAATAAAACGCCCATATACATGGGCGTTAATCATTTTACTATTGAACTGAGTTGTGGTTACTCAAGCTAAACTTACCAATCAAATGAGTGACAGGCTAACTTAGCGCCTTGTCACGTTAGTCTTTTTTGTAGACATCGTGACACCCTTTACAGCTTTTGCCTGTGTTAGTAAACGCTTGTTTAATGTTGTTTTCATCAGTTGTTTTAGCTGCAACGGCTAAAGCCGCGGCATTATCTTGAAATGCTGTCATTTTGCTATCAAAATCGGCCTTATCTTGCCAAATTTTTGCTAGCGCTTCAGTATCGCCTTTATCAGAACCGGCAATAAAACCTTCATGAGGTATTTTAGACAGTGCTGCAACATTATCAGCACGAGCACTAAATACAGCTGCATCAAAAGGCTTTTTACCTTTTAGCATCGCACCCATATCACCAAAGTTATAAGCAATTAAGCCAAAAGCCGCTTGGCGATATTCAATGGCATCTGCAGTTTCTTCGAAATTGTTGGCAAACACTGCGGGGATCATCATTGCGGTTACTGCAACGGTTAGTAATATTTTTTTCATCGTTATCCTTCACTTTTTTGTGGATGGTACCGGTTCCATTAGCACTAAATACCCACTTAGTTATGCTAAATCTTATGCAACTGTGCTAATACTAAATGTTAGCTAAATTTTTAACACTAAGTTATGAGGGTATTTATCCTATTCTACACAATTTTATTATCACTTTGTGATATGTTTTATCAACAGCTTACAACAGCTCTATTCATTTTTTATGACACGTTGATCGGGAGTAGTTTTGCACATCGGCGTTATTCCTTGGTACAATTGTAATGTTTGGGCATTACTAAAAAGAGAAAAATAATGCGTGCCAATTGGAATTTAGTGGTAGAAAAAATATTAACCCATGCAAACGAAGATGATTTGTCTGTCTTGTTTCATTTATTATTAACTGAAGAAGAGCGGAGTGCGGTGTCTGGGCGTTTGCAGGTGTTTCAAACGTTATTAGCAGGGGAGTTGAGCCAGAGACAAATTGCTGCAGATCATCAAGTGAGTATTGCAACGATTACACGGTGTTCAAATTATTTAAAAAATATGCCGACAAATCAAAAAAACTTAGTCAAAAAATTGATTCTGGATTAGCTAAGATGCAAAGTCATAATCCTACCGCAATACCTTGCTAGTGACGATAATGCTAGAGCATCTTTAAGGTCCAGCTCAATAAACATGGTTAATACTGTAGTGTTTAAAAAAATGGGCTACGGCTCAACAAGAGATATGCATACCCCTTTGAGCCTATCGTATGCTGCGAACTACCAATCCAACACCAATCGACTTTAGTTACCCATAGTTGAGCTTAAGTCGCGAGTGATTAATTTATCAGGTGCTAATACCTTTGTTTTACCAAGCGACGCTATTTTCAAAGCGTCATCACAGTAACCGGTTATTGGCTAATGCCTCGCGGTAATCGGTGATGACGATAACTTAAACGACTTAAGAATAGGTATCCGCCATAGGTGGTTAAACACAAGGCAAAAAGTGTGCTGGAATTTTTTGGGTAGAAATTATAAAGACTCGCGGCTATCAATACATAAATAAATGGCAGTAATCCATAGAGTGTTTCAGGCATAAATCCTGATTTTCGCTTACGTTTAGGATCCGTGCGGCGATTTTTTGATCGTAAAGTATAGATATACGCGCCATATAAGTACACCACCACAGAAGCGATCAGTACATAATTGGGCTCAAGCAGGAAAATACTTACGCAGCCTATAATCATGTAAGTGAAAGGCAGCGATTCGTATAGCGGTTTAATTAACATAAGCACTCCGTCGCTATGTATTAATTCTTATATAGAGGTCAATTAATAAGGATTATGCTGCCTCTGTTGTCCCTAACGGCAGCATAATAAATCTTACTAGTTGATATGATTTATGCTCAGACTATAACCTAAACAAAAAGGCACTGCCTAGTAACTAGGCAGTGCCTTACAACGTTTCAATCTTTCTACTGACAAATAGACATTAAATATGGGACGTACAACTTGGTTGTCTATTTATCCGACGATGAGTTAACTACAGCCACAGCCGCCATTGCCATCACAGCCAGGTTTTTCTTCACCGCATGATTCATGGGCATCATCGTGTCCATGGCTACCACATCCGCCTTCAGCATGGATATGTCCATGAGATAGCTCATCTGCAGTGGCTTCTCTTACAGCGAGAACTTCAACACTAAAGTTAAGTGATTGGCCCGCTAGAGGGTGATTACCATCAACAACAATGACATCGTCTTTTACTTCAGTCACTTGAACCGGGCGTTGACCCATTTCAGTTTCAGCGATAAAACGCATACCTGGAACGATATCTTCGACATCACCAAATGCACTGACAGGAACTTCTTGCTTTAAGCTAGGATGATATTCGCCATAAGCTTGTTCCGCAGGGATCTTCGCCTCAATGCTTTCACCAGCAGTTTTACCTTCTAAAACTGATTCAAGTCCAGGAATTAAATTTTCAGTTCCATGTAAGTAAACCATTGGCTCACTTTCAAATGAACTTTCAACTAATAAACCTTGCTCATCAGATAAACGGTAATGAATAGTGACCGCCGCATGTTTTGTAATTTTCATATCGCCTCCAATTGTAATGTGATCATGATAGCGTATTTTGCTATCAGGCTGCGATGGATAACATCAGTTTTTGCTTATTGAATCACAGCTTTTTTTATTTTGTATTGTGCTGCATGTTTTATGGTACTGATGTTGAAATTAACTCATCTTAATTGTGGTACAAGTTGATAAGACTTTTAAATCATCTTGGTAACACATTTATCGGCAATACTTTAACGGTTACATATTATTCAATCCTTTGTATTTATTGTACTTTATTTATTTTAGCGCCTTTATCGACGTTGACGTTAACGTTAGTTGTTGATAGAGGTAATGGTTATTGATACTCAATTCTCATTTTAAATCTGTTGAATATTCAAAAATCAACTCAAGTTCTAAAATAACTGGTAAATAAAGCGTAAGGAGGGGTTGACAACCTTAGGTAAAAAAAGCAATTCTGTTAGCTGAAGTGGATCAGCTATTTAATCGGATTAAATAATATCGGCCGTTAACATTTAATAAAACAAAGAGAATCATCAAATGTTTACCCTCATGCTTGTTGTAATTACTACCATTACAACCACCACTATTACCATAGTGGGGGCGGGCTGATTTCACCCTAAAAGATTTGCATAACAAGCCCGCTTCTCATCACCTGAAGCGGGCTTTTTTGTTTTTAATTATAGTCATTTGATTTTAATTTAATGTTGTCACTAGTATGAGTGACAAGGAGAGCGACATGAAAGTAATGAAATTTGGTGGGACATCGCTGGCGAATTGGCCTCGCTTTTTGATGGCAGCAGACATTATTGCTGACACGGCTTCGACAGAATCAGTTGCTACGGTACTTTCAGCTCCGGCCACAGTGACTAATGCACTTTTAGAAATGGTCGATATAGCGGTTAAACAACAAGACTATCAACCCGTGTTAGACCATATTGACACTGTGTATAGCGAACTCTTTTCTGACGCAGCAGTATCACTTATAACGGCTCATCAGCATGGCTTACTGGTTGAAAAATTAGCTGCGCAGATGCAAGTTTGGAAAGACAAACTTTACGGCATTAAATTATTGGGCGAATGCCCTGATAGTGTTCGCGCAGAAATAGTGGTCACAGGTGAACGTTTATCTGCTGCATTAATGGAACAAGTTATGCTGGCAAAAGACATCACTTCAGCACAATTAGATCCAGTTGCGTTATTTTTAGCGCATGGACAGCCATTGGAATCGGTCGTCGATATTGCCGTGAGCAAACCTCGTTTTTCTGTTCTGCCTTTAGATCAGTATCGCGTGTGGGTTATGCCAGGTTTCACCGCTGCCGATGTTCATGGCAAAGTGGTGACATTAGGGCGTAATGGTTCTGATTATTCAGCTGCAGTGCTAGCCGCTTGTTTAGATGCCTCTAGTTGTGAAATTTGGACTGACGTTGATGGGGTTTACAATACTGACCCTCGTGTGGTCGCAGATGCTAAATTATTGTCACAATTAAGCTATCAAGAAGCCATGGAGTTATCTTATTTTGGTGCGAAAGTATTACACCCCAAAACCATTGGACCGATTGCTCAATATCATATTCCTTGTTATATCAAAAACAGTTTCAATCCATCGGCTCCCGGCACGCTAGTGTCTAATGACGATGATAAAACCGGTTTGCAAGTAAAGGCTATTTCAAATCTCGATAACCAAACCATGTTTAATGTCTCTGGTCCAGGTATGAAAGGCATGGTTGGCATGGCAAGTCGTACTTTAGCGGCCATATCTCGGAGTGGTATCTCGGTATCTCTTATCACTCAAAGTTCATCGGAATACAGTATCAGTTTTTGTGTGGCTACCCTCGATGCTAGCAAAGCTAAATGGGCTTTAGAGCAAGAGTTTGAACTTGAAATTAAAAGTGAATTACTTGAACCAATTGAGTTACGTGAAGGCTTGTCGATTGTGTCATTGATTGGTGATGGCATGAAAACCCACAAAGGCGTAGCGGCTAAGTTTTTTACTGCGTTAGCTAAAGCCAGTGTCAATATTGTTGCTATTGCGCAAGGATCATCAGAGCGCTCAATTTCAACGGTAATCCAGCAGAAAAAAACCAAACATGCTATTGGGGCATGTCATCAAGCCTTTTTTGATGTACAACAGTATCTTGATGTCTTTTTAGTGGGCAGTGGTAATGTTGGCGCGGGTTTATTAGAGCAAATTAAGCAGCAAAGCGCGATGTTAAAAGAGCAGCACATTAGTATTCGTGTTTGTTGTATCGCCAATTCACGTCAAATGCTGTTAAACAGTGACGGTCTTGAGCTTAGTGAGTGGCAATTATTATTGACCGAAAAAGGCCAACCGTATGATTTACCTAAGCTACTTGAGTGGGGGCAAGAGCAACAATTGCTTAATCCTGTATTGGTTGATTGTACTTCAAGCGAGCTAATCTCAGACCGTTATCTCGATGTAATGAATGCCGGTTTCCATGTCGTTACGCCAAACAAAAAGTCGAACACTCGTGATTATGCTTACTATCAAGCATTGCGTAAAACGGCATTAACTCAACGTCGTCAATTTTTGTATGAAACGACGGTAGGTGCAGGTTTACCCGTTATCGATAACCTTAAAAAACTGATGTATGCGGGTGATAAGCTACATAAGTTTAATGGTATTTTATCTGGGTCGTTATCGTATATTTTTGGTATGTTAGACGAAGGCATGAGCCTATCTCAAGCGACCGCGATTGCCCGCGATAAGTGTTTTACTGAGCCCGACCCCCGAGATGACCTCAGTGGTATGGATGTGGCGCGTAAGGTGTTAATTTTAGCCAGAGAAGTGGGTTTACCTTTAGAACTCGATGATATTAATGTTGAGTCTGTATTACCGGCTCATTTTGATGACTCAGGCGATGTAAACCAGTTTATGGCTAACCTTCCTTCATTGGATGCTGACATCTCTGCCCGAGTTGCGGCGGCAAAAGCCGAGGGAAGAGTACTGCGTTATGTAGGCCAAATCGAAGCGGGCTTATGTTATGTCCGAATTGTTGAGGTTGATGCAACCGACCCGCTATACAGCGTAAAAGGTGGCGAGAATGCGCTGGCGTTTTATAGCCGCTATTATCAGCCCATTCCTTTTGTGCTAAGGGGCTACGGTGCAGGCATCGACGTCACGGCAGCTGGCGCCTTCGCTGACGTATTAAGAACCCTAAATTGGACCCGTGAGGTGGGTCTATGAGTCAGGTGTTAAATATTAGTCAGAAAATGCTAACTGTTTATGCTCCTGCATCAATGGGTAATGTTGGCGTTGGCTTTGATTTGCTGGGTGCTGCATTAGCGCCAGTCGATGGGTCATTGTTGGGTGATAGGGTGATGATTAGCGGCGCTGAAGAAGGTGTTCATTTTAGCCAAGTCGGTCCGTGGGCACATAAGTTACCGGCAGATGGCAAGGACAATATCGTCTATCAATGTGCTGAGTTTTTCTTAGATAAACTTCAAAGACAAGATGGGGTAACCGTTTGTCTGGAAAAAAACCTTCCTGTAGGCAGTGGCTTAGGCTCAAGTGCTAGTTCAGTTGTTGCTGGACTATATGCGTTAAATGAATATTTTGGACTACCGTTTGACCAGCAAGCCTTATTAGGATTGATGGGTGAGTTTGAAGGTAAAATATCCGGTAGCGTACATTATGACAATGTGGCGCCTTGCTACTTAGGTGGCATGCAATTAATGCTTAATTCTCGTGACAAAGCCTGTGCCGTTATTCCTAGCTTTGATAATTGGTATTGGGTGGTCGCTTATCCTGGTATTTCATTATCTACTGCCAAAATGCGGGCATTATTACCTGAACAATATGATAAATCTGTTGCGATTGATTTCGGTCGTCACTTAAGTGCATTTGTTCACGCAAGTTATCAGCAAGATGCTGCACTGGCGATTGAAATGCTAAAAGATGTCCTGGCTGAACCTTATCGAGCGGCGTCGATCCCTGGCTATACCGATGCTCGAGCAGCGTTAACTGAATTAGGCATGCTGACGACAGGGATTTCTGGCAGTGGCCCAACACTGTTTAGTGTGACTGACGATTTAGCCACAGCAGAAAAAGCCAAAGATTGGTTAATGGAACATTATATTTCTGAGTCAGGTGGCTTTACTCATGTTTGTAAATTAGATCAGCTTGGCACGCGCTGCGTGTAACTCACACTCTTTGGTATTATGCATATTGAAATTTAAAAGGTAGTCGCAATGGAATTATATAATTTAAAGCACCCATCGCAGGTAGTTAACTTCAGTCAGGCTGTTCAGCTTGGTTTAGGCCAAGATCGCGGGCTATTTTTCCCGACATCAATCCCTGTATTGGCTGATATCGATGCATTATTGGCACTACCCTTTGCTGAGCGTAGCAAAAAAGTGTTGGGCGCTTGGTTAGCCGATGAGCTAGGGCAGGAAAGTGTTGATAAGCTAGTGGATAAGGCCTTTACCTTTGATGTGCCGCTAAGCAAGGTTGATGAGAAACGTGCCTGTTTAGAGCTTTTCCATGGGCCAACATTGGCCTTTAAAGATTTTGGCGCGCGGTTTATGGCCCAATGCATTGATTTACTTGCTGGAAATAAAAAACTGACTATTTTAACGGCGACATCTGGTGATACTGGTGCCGCAGTAGCAGATGCCTTCTATGGCCTAGATAACGTCAATGTGATGGTGCTATACCCAAAAGGTAAAATCAGCGAGCTGCAAGAAAAGATGTTTACCACCTTAGGCAAAAATATTCATACTGTGGCGGTAACAGCTGACTTTGATGCCTGTCAGGATTTAGTCAAACAAGCTTTTGATGATAGTGATGTTCGTGATGATTTAGCGTTAAACTCTGCTAATTCAATTAATATCAGCCGATTACTGGCGCAAATTTGTTACTACTTTGAAGCTGTCGCGCAAGCCAAACAAGCTGGCTATGATGAGATTGTCATGGCAGTACCCAGTGGTAACTTTGGTAACTTAACCGCGGGTTTATTTGCTAAAGCCATGGGCTTACCGATTAAACGCTTTATTGCTGCCACCAACAGTAATGACACTGTACCGCGTTACCTTGTGGAGGGAAAATGGCAACCGCATAAAACAGTGGCAACCATGTCAAATGCGATGGATGTGTCTGAGCCAAGTAATTGGCCTCGTGTTGAAGCTATCTGCGGGCAAATGGGCTGGCCATTGTCTTTGGTATCGGGTTTAGCGTTGTCGGAGGACGATACCTCGGCGGCGTTAGCAGAACTGTATCGTTTAGGTTATCAATCTGAACCTCATGCGGCCATCGCAGCCCATGCATTAACACTCGGTCTTGATGGCAACGAAAAAGGTATCTTTCTTGGTACCGCCCATCCTGCCAAGTTTAAGGATGTGGTTGACCGTGAGTTATCAATTAATTTGCCCTTGCCTCCTGAGTTGGCTGCGGTTGTAGAAAAAGATATTTTGTCAGCACAGTTACCCGCAGACTTTGAGCAACTCAAAGCACATATGTTTGCTGTATTGAAATAGTCTACTTTTTCAAATGTCTACCACTTTATATCAATTTAATCGATATAAGGTGGTAGATATATTTCAATATTATGATCTTGGTCATACCTCAAAAGGTTTATACCAGTGTAGATTAGTAAATAGTGCGTTATTGGCTATTATTTATAGATTGGCGTTTGTAAAAGAGATTACGGGAGAAGACTATGTTGCAACGTTTAATGCAAGATCATAAGCATATTGCCATTTTGTTGAATATTCTTTCCAATAAATTGACTCGATTGGCCGATGGTCAAGGCGTAAATTTTAATCTGGTTAGAGATATTGTTGAGTACATGCAGGGTTATGCTGAACACAGTCATCATCCATTAGAAGATATCATTTTTGATTATTACAGTAATAAAACTGGCCAAGCAAATTGTGGTCAGTTGTATAATGAACATCATCGTTTAGCTGAAACATCAGGCGCTTTAGTGTATAGCTTGAATATGATTTTATCTGATGTGGTGATTTCACGTGAAAAGCTGATTAACGATCTGCAAGAGTATATTGAGCTACAACAACGACATATGCAGTATGAAGAGCGAGAAGTGTTTCCCAATTTTATTAAGACGTTGGACGATAGTGATTGGCAAAAAATCACCGTCTTATGCCAGAAACGGTTAATTGAAGATCCATTATTTAATGACAATGATAAAACGATTTTTGAAGATTTACGTGACTATATTGAACATGCGGATAATAAATGATGCACTTATTCTTGTACTAGAGGGCTTTGATGTCCATTAATGGTCAAGCTGAATAAATCTTGTCAACAAAAAGAGCGCATTAAGCGCTCTTTTTGTTGATTTTATCGTTAAGCTTTCATTGTGATTGGACCCAATTAAAGCACTAATGTGTTGACATCAAAATCGAATGAATCGTCAATATCTTGCAATTCCTTGAGTAAACGCTGTTTATCCTTAATGGCTTCAATTTCACGCCATTTTCGTTTTTTTGACGAGCTTTTTGAACGGCTTGGTCTTTCAACAACTTCGTCTAGCGCACCACCATAGTCTAATCTATCCATGGTAACCTCCCTTGTTATTATGATGTCTCTGTAAATAGATATCACATTTCAACCATAGGGTGCAACATTTACGTTTCATTTGCGTTTCATTTGCATTACTAAATAGTTAAAGTTTAATGCGTTATATCGATGTTTTAGTTAGCCTTTAACGATATTTTTCAATATATATCCTGACAATAAAAAAACACCCCCAACAGTGTTAAAGATGTTTTTGATAAATAAGTTTCCTATCGAGTGTGTTAAGTCTTAAAGCTGTCCCTGACGATACAGGTTGATTAACGCATTACTTGATGAGTCTAACTGTGTCGCTCCTTCTTTAGCGCCAATACGGTCTAATACGTCATTGCCTAGCTGTTTACCTAATTCAACTCCCCACTGATCAAATGAATTGATTTGCCATATAGCGCCTTGAACAAACGTTTTGTGCTCGTACAACGCAATTAACGCTCCTAATGTCGTTGGCGTTAGTTTGTTCATCAGTAGAGTATTGCTCGGTTTGTTACCTGACATTACTTTATGCTTGGCAATAAGCGCTATTTGAGCATCGTCCAACGGACTATTACTGAGTTCAGCAAGAGCTTCATCATAAGTTCGGCCTTGCATTAACGCTTGGGTTTGGCCAAAGCAATTTGATGCAAGTTGGTCATGATGTTTACCGAGCGGATTATGGCTTTGCAACGGCATGATAAAGTCTGCAGGAATAAGAGCGGTACCTTGATGCAACAACTGATGATATGCATGTTGACCATTAGTGCCTTCACCGCCCCAAATGACCGGGCCAGTGCTGTAATCAACATCTGTACCGTCCAGAGTCACTGATTTACCATTACTCTCCATGTCTAACTGCTGGAAATATGCAGGTAGTCCGCGCAGATTATGATCATAGGTCAAAATGACATGTGCTTGAGCACCATGGAAGTTGCCATATAATACCGACAACATCGCCATTATCACTGGCATGTTTTGCTCAATAGGCGTATTAACAAAATGCTCATCCATTTGATGAGCACCCTCTAACAAGGCTATAAAGTTATCCATGCCGATAAGCAGAGCAATAGGTAAACCAATGGCTGACCATAATGAGTAACGTCCGCCAACCCAATCCCACATTGGGAATATGTTGTTAGCGTCCATCCCAAACTCTGTTGCTTTAGCCACATTGGATGTCACAGCCACAAAGTGTTTGGCGACATCTTGTTGGCTTGCCCCTTGGGCTAAAAACCAATCTTTAGCGCTAAGGGTATTGGTTAGTGTCTCTTGGGTATCGAATGATTTTGACGACATCACAAACAATGTGGTTTCAGCATTGAGGTGGATTAATTTTTCACAAATAGAGCTCGCATCAACGTTAGCGACAAAATGACAGTTAAGCCCATCTCGCCAATAGGGTCTTAACGCTTGAGAAACAATTTTAGGTCCAAGAAATGAGCCTCCAATACCGATACTAACGATATCTGTAATCGCTTTACCGGTATAACCTTTCCAATCACCAGACTGAACCGAGTCAACAAATTTAGCCATTTTGGCTAATGTTTGCTGCACTTCAGGAACGATATTCGCGCCTTCAGCAATAATTGTTTGAGTGGCTTTACTGCGCAATGCTGTGTGTAAAACTGAGCGTTGTTCAGTATTGTTAATCACATCGCCATTGAACATTGCAGTAATCTTTTCACTCAGTTTTGCTTCTTTAGCGAGAGAGAATAGCAGCTTAAGTGTTTCATCGTTCACACGGTTTTTAGAGTAATCTAAAAACAGACCACAAGCCGCAACGCTCATTTGCTCAAAACGTTGTGGGTTTTGAGCAAACAATTCGCGCATGTGAGGAAGTTGACTTGTATGGTTTTTTAGCGCTTTCCAAGTCGTGCTTTGAGTCAGTGTCGTCACGAGTAAAGCCTCCAACTAGCTTAATTTTATTTTTAGCATAACTTCAAGTTTACTTTGGTCGATAGCAAAGTTACGAATACCTTCAGCTAATTTATCAACTGCCATTGGCTCTTCATTAAACGCCCAACGGAATTGTGCTTCAGTTAATGCTGTCGGAGCCGCATGTGTTGATGACGTCGCCACTAATTTTCGGCTAATTTCCACATCAGTATTGGCTAACTCTTCTAATAATGCAGGGCCAATCGTTAGACGGTCACAACCTGCTAATTCGATAATCTCACCTATGTTTCTAAAACTGGCACCCATCACAACCGTGCTATAACCATGCTGCTTGTAGTAGTTGTAAATTTCAGTTACAGAGACCACACCAGGATCCGTTTCAGCGGTGTAATCTTGGCCGGTGTCTTTTTTATACCAATCTAAAATGCGGCCAACAAAAGGCGAAATGAGGTAAGCACCAGCTTCTGCACACGCTCTTGCTTGAGCAAAGCTAAACAGTAATGTTAGGTTGCAGTTGATGCCTTCTTGTTCAAGTACTTTGGCAGCGCAAATTCCTTCCCAAGTGGAGGCTAGTTTAATGAGAATACGTGATTTATCAATTCCGGCTTCTTGGTATAATTTGATTAGCTTGTGCGCTTTGTCAATTGAGCGTTGTTTGTCAAAAGATAACCGAGCATCTACTTCTGTTGAAATACGGCCTGGGACTATTTTTAAAATTTCTATACCGATATTCACGGCTAGTTTATCACCAGCATCTTCAATTTGTTGTTCAATACTGTGGCTTTGCGTTTTGGCCCATTCAATTGCATTCTCAATCAGAAAAGCGTATTGCGGGATCTGAGAGGCTTTTAAAATAAGTGATGGGTTGGTTGTTGCGTCTTGAGGCTGGTACCGCTTAATCGCCTCTATGTCGCCGGTATCTGCAACGATGGTAGTGAATGACTTGAGTTGCGCGAGTGTACTGGTCATGTAAATTTCCTCTCGATAAGCAATGAATATAGATCAATGCCTTTATTAGAAGCGATTTTAGTGATTATTCCAACTTTATTTGTAAAAAAATTACCAAATATTAGGTAATTTTTACTTAATTAACGCCGGTATTGTTGCTAAATAGACAGAATGGGTCGCTTAATATGATTAATACTTCCAGTTCTAGTATCGCAACGTCAGTGATAGCCTCTGCTACACTGTTTTTTACGTTGTTCTTAAAATAAAAAAGTCGCTGCGAGCAGCGACTGTAAAGTATAGCGTATCAATATTAAAATTAACGTAATACTACGCGCTTTTCGGTACCCGTCACGATAGCTTCGATACGACGGTTTACACGGTTAGCTTCAGCTGAACTACCTTGAATAACAGGTTTAGTCACACCATAGCCAATTGAATCAATACGGCTAGTGTTGATCCCGTATTTTTGGTTTAGCGCTTTAGCAACTGAATCGGCACGACGCTCAGAAAGCTTCATGTTATATGCTGCTTTACCTACGTTAGACGCATGGCCTTCAATCGATACCGTGTGTTGTGGATTCTTGTTTAAGAAATTGGCTAATTTATTTAAATCGTCCAATGAACCCTTACGGATAACCGCTGAATCGTTAGCAAACAAAATGCCGCCTAAGTCATGCTTAGTGGTGATGTATTCATAAACACTACAACCTGTCGCATCAACTTTGTGGGTTAAAGGGGTATTCGGACATTTGTCCATGTTGTCTGTTACGCCATCTTTGTCAGCATCACCAGATGCTGCGACAACCATCGGTGCTGCCACTGGAGCGGCTGCAGGAGCGCTAGTACCAAAACGGTAACTTAGTTCAAGACCCCAGTAGTTGCTTTCCATTGACAGTGTATTCCACTTTTCTTCGTCAAGGTTTTCATAACGACGGTACTTAGCTTGTAACTTTAGATTGTCAGTCACGTTATAACCAATACCAGCACCTAAGTAGGGTGCAATACCGCTATCACTGTAGTATTCAGTGTTGTATTCTTTTTTGTTAGAGATTAAATAGTTAAGTGCACCTGCTTCAGCAGATAAACTCCACTTGTCTGCCAGTGGGTAAAAACCAACAAAACCTAATGACATACCACGAGCACCAACATCATTACGCTTGTTTGAATAATCAGTCCATTCAGCACGGCCAAGGTCACGATAACCCAGTTCGATACCAACATAGTCGTTAAATAAATATCCACCAAATACATCCCATGCATATGGGTCATCTTCACCACACACTTTCATGGTTTTTTGATCGCAATTTGGTTCATAGTTGTTGACGCCTAAACCCCCACCAACGTACCAAGGTGTTAGTTGTTCTGCCGCAGATGCAGCAAAAGGTAATAGAGAGGTAAGTAATACTACTTTTAATGTGTTCTTCATCATATATACGTCCATTGTTATTTTACTCCAAAAATGCATGTAACGGAGTTGTTACTGTTATGCATTACTGACGCTTAATATGGGGTTTCTTTGTATTTTTAGTCAGCGTCGCAATTATGGGTGGTAATGAGAGGTTTATCTATAGTAAGAAAGATTAATTTTTGGTCATAATTAATTTAATGGCGCTGTTGATAAATAGATGTTTCATTGAAAAAATTGCTAAAAAAGAAACTAAGTATGATTGAGTTTATATTTATAAAATATTGAATAATAATTGTTAAAATTATCTATGTTTTTTACGTTAGTTTCATACGGTCAACATAATTAGTTTTATACGGTCAACATAATTATTTTTTTGAATGGTAAAAGCAAAAATACGCCCTGAAGGCGTATTTTTGTTGTCTAAAGTGACTTCGTTTTAACGAGTCCACACCCAGTTTTCGATCTCTTCTGGGTCAACACCGTTTGCTTTGATATAGTTTTTGTGATCTACCAAGCGTTGTAACATGTCGGTAGTGATGGTCACATGTTGTGTTTCATCAATCACGCCTTGCTGGAACAACTTGTAAGCCATATCGATAACTAAGTGGTAGCGAGAGGTACCGTTACGTACGCCCATATCAAATGGAGTCGTCGTTGAACCTTCTTCTTCATAACCCTTAATACGGAAACGACGGTTACCTTTATAATCGAATACCAGTTTCTTGATGGTATTTGGGTAACCATGGTAGTTAAATACCACGCCTTTGTCTTGGGTGAACACTTCGTCCATCATCCAAGGCTTGCTTTGGAACTTAAGATTACCTAAACCGCTGCTGTGAAGTTCTGACACACTCACAAAACGGATACGCACTCTTGGTAGGATCTCACGGATGAGTACTAGTGAGGCCATACATTCTTGAGTTGCATAGTCGCCACAACCCGCTAATACCACATCTGGATTTTCATCAGAGGCAAAGTCCCACACCATAACGCCGTCTTTAGCTTGCTTACGGGCTTCATCCAGTGATAACCACTGTGGTAGTGACTTTTTACCGGCAACAATAATATTCAATTTGTCTCTGTCAGCATAAGCTTTTTCGGTATAGACCAAGGTGCTGTTAGCATCTGATGGTAAATAAGCAGAGATAATGTTTGGGTGCTTCTCTAACATAGCGCCTAGGAAAGACGGGTTCTGATGAGAATAACCGTTGTGATCTTGACGCTCTAGTAGCGATGATAATACGACGTTACATGCTGGAATTGGCTTACGGAAATGGATCCCTTGGCTTGCATGGACATATTTACAGTATTGGTCAGCCATTGATGACACTACCTGAGAGAAAGACTCGTAGGTAGGGAACATGCCATGGCGGCCCGTTACTGTGTAACCATGTAACATACCAAACAACAAGTTTTCAGATAATAATTCAATAACACGGCCGTCGCGAGACATATCTTGGTCCCAACTTTCTATCGGCCACTGCCATGAACGGTCAGTTTCTTCAAACACAGCTTGTAGTTGATTAGAATAAGTTTCATCAGGACTGAAGATACGTAGGTTTCGTTGATCACGGTTTAGCTTGAACGCATCACGCATCCACTCACCCATTTTCAACATTGAGAAACCACGTTGACCACGAGGCGTTTCTGAACCATAACCTAGTTTACTTAAGTCTGGATTAGCTAAAGCACGAACCACTTCACCGCCGTAGCTTAGACGTTGACGACCACAGCATAAATCTTTTGGTGGCATTAATGATAAAATGTCTTTATCAAATATTAATTCACCGCTTTCAGTAGTTTGTACTAGTTCGTCGAACTTATAGCTCGCTAACCACTTATCAAGTGCTTCAAGGTGCCCTTTATCTTTAGCACAATTGCTCACAATAACTTGGTGAGATTCGCAGTTACCTTCTAGTTTTTTACCCTCATATTCAGCGGTACCCGTCCAACCTTTTGAGGTTCTCATTAAAATAACCGGCCAGCGTGGTTTGACAACATCTTCGCCAGAACGGGCACGGCGTTGAATGTCATTGATCATGTCATAAGACAAGTCCATTGCCGCAGTCATTTGTTCAAAGATATCGGTTTCCATTTCATCATCAACGATGATTGGGTGATAACCAAGACCACGGAATTCTAAATCGAGTTCTTCATGGCTCATACGTCCCATACGGGTAGGGCCAGATATTTTGTAACCGTTAATATGCACGATTGGCAGTACAGCACCGTTGTGCTCTGGTGACACTAAACGGTTAGCATACCAAGACGCAGCTAATGGACCTGTTTCTGCTTCACCGTCACCGATTAAACAGGCGGCAATAAGATTTGGGTTATCTAATACAGAGCCCCAAGCAACTGAAAGTGAATAGCCAAGCTCACCACCTTCTAATATTTGACCTGGCGCTTCTGGGTTTGCATGTGATGGATAACCGTAAGCGGCGGAGAATTTTTTACAGATATCTTCGATACCTGTTTCTGTAAATGGAATGGTCTCTGGATAGAAATGACTTAATGAGCCTTCCATAAATAAGTTAGCTTGCACCGCTGGGAAACCATGTCCCGGGCCTACAAGATAAAGAAACTCACGCTTGTGCTTAACGATTAGACGGTTTACGTTAGCATAAACAAAGTTGATCCCCGGGCATGTGCCCCAATGGCCTAAAAGGCGTGGTTTAATGTCTGTGTGCTCTAAATGGCGTTTATAAAGCACGTTTTGCTTTAGGTAAATTTGTGACGTCGCAAGGAAGTTCGTTGCTCTAACGTATTTCTTCAGCGCGATTATTTCATGTGAGTCTGTCATAGTTGCCTCGTTCAAAGGGAAAAGCATTAATAATCTATCTTAAGAATACTGTATTTGTAATTTAGTTACAATAACGTGGCCTTTATCTAACTTTTGAATAATGAATTTCGCTTTAGAGCGCATTTTGAGAGGTTTGTAGTTAATTAGTTGAAATTTAACTACACTTTTACGAAATTTTAAACATAGAGCATTTAGATGAGAAATGATAAAGTGTGATGGAACTCACTTGTTGCATTTCAATTAAGGTTTTCTGCAGCGCAGAAAAATACATCTAGTCGTATATCGCTTACAAACAAGTGGCCTTAGTATTCTCAGTCCTTGATAATCAATACCTATTTATACGCCATAGGTTGGTTTTTTATGGCAAGTTAGCCAAGGTATTTGAGTTTATTTTTATCGTTAGACTCATAACAGTATAGATTCTGTTTTATTATGTGGCTTATATTCAGTGCAATAGCCTGGACTAAAATAATAATATTATTCACGGGGAAGATTAGACAATATGGCAATGTTAGAAACGATTATTAATTTTATGAATAGCTTGCTTTGGGGCAAGTTATTGGTTTATGGGCTGGTGGGAGCTGGATTGTTTTTTACCATTCGTCTCGGTTTTATTCAAGTAACACATTTTGTTCATGGTATTAAAGTATTGACGATTAGCCGTCGTCCAGGCAAGCATGGCTTATCATCATTTCAAGTTTTTTGTACCAGTATGGCGGCGCGCGTGGGGGCGGGTAATATGGCCGGTGTGGCCGTTGCAATTGGTACTGCAGGCCCGGGTGCCGTGTTTTGGATGTGGGCTATTGCGGTACTGGGTATGGCAACAGCAATGATTGAGTCGACGCTTGCCCAAGTCTATAAAGTGACCGATAGTGATGGCCAGTACCGCGGTGGACCTGCATATTATATGGAGAAAGGTCTTGGCCAACGCTGGATGGGCGTGGTTTTCTCTTTATTGTTAATTGTAGCTTTTGGGTTAGTCTTTAATGCCGTTCAAGCCAACACCATTACCGGCGCGATGACTCAGGTTTTTGGTTTTGAGCCATTCGATGTCGGAATTGTTATTGTGCTCTGCAGTGCTTTTGTCATTGTTGGTGGCCTTAAGAAAGTAGCTAAAGTCTCTGAGTTAATTGTGCCTGTTATGGCGATTGCTTACATCGCGATCGCATTGGTTGTAGT
This sequence comes from Shewanella sp. CAL98-MNA-CIBAN-0140, assembly GCF_040309905.1. Taxonomy (NCBI): domain Bacteria; kingdom Pseudomonadati; phylum Pseudomonadota; class Gammaproteobacteria; order Alteromonadales; family Shewanellaceae; genus Shewanella; species Shewanella sp. CAL98-MNA-CIBAN-0140. Next base: position 48,427 of record NZ_JBEOPI010000011.1, on the reverse strand, counting down.
GGCAATGAATATTGAAAAGTTACCCGACATATTTATGCTGGTAATTAATAGTGCATTTGGCTGGCAAGAAGCCGCTGCTGGTGGTGTTGCATATAGTGTTGCTCAAGCAATGCAAGCGGGTATTGCCCGAGGATTGTTTTCAAATGAGGCCGGAATGGGCAGTGCGGCAAACGTTGCGGCTAGTGCATCGCCAAACCCTAATCATCCAGCGTCACAAGGTTTTGTGCAAATGATGGGGGTTTTTGTCGATACTATTGTTATTTGTACTGCAACAGCCGCGATTATTTTATTGTCAGGAGATGCTGCAGCGAGTTCTGATGGTATAGCCAAAACCATTAGTGCCTTGACGAGTCATGTTGGCGAGTGGGGTGGTGCATTTATTGCTTTTGCCATTTTACTGTTCTGCTTTACTTCTATTATTGCTAACTATTCTTATGCAGAAACCAATGTGATGTTTTTGTTTGGCAATAGTAAAAAGGCCTTACCGTTATTTCGTGTCGTGGTGTTAGGCATGGTGATGTTTGGCTCGCTAGCCAAAATTAGCTTGGTGTGGGATTTAGCCGATGTCTCAATGGGATTAATGGCCATTGTTAACATTGTTGCACTGGTGTTGTTATCTGGTCTCGCGATCCGAGTCATTAATGATTATCGTGAGCAGATTGATGCCGGTATAGATCCTATTTTTGATACCAGTAAGTTTCCGGAGTTAGCCGATCAACTAGAAGAAAATATTTGGCCTAATTCGAGTGAACCCGTTAATAAATAAGTTTTGTCTATTAACCTAATCGAAAAAACCATGCGAGTACGGCATGGTTTTTTTACATCAATTTAGTATGATAACAATATGATTTTATCTGGAGCAGACTTATGTTGGTTTTAGTTTCACCTGCGAAAACATTAGATTTCGAAAACCCACCTATTACCAATACTCATACTCAGCCGAGTTTGCTTAAACAAAGCCAAACATTGATGGATGTATGCCGTGCATTAACACCAATGGATATTGCCAGCCTGATGAAGGTGAGTGATAAAATCGCTGGGCTTAATGCGGCTCGTTTTGCCGAGTGGCAGCCCCCATTTACGCTCGATAATGCCAAACAAGCTATTTTTGCGTTTAGAGGTGATGTATACACGGGGTTTGATGCAGATAATTTATCTGAGTCACAAATGGCTTCTAGTCAACAGCACCTGCGTATTTTATCTGGCTTATATGGTGTGCTTAAACCGTTAGATTTAATTCAACCTTATCGTTTAGAGATGGGAACAAAATTGACTAACGCTAAAGGCAGTAACTTATATGCTTTTTGGGGGGATATTATTACTAGTGAAGTGAATCAGGCGTTAAAAGAGCAGGGTGACGATATCATTGTCAATCTGGCCTCGAATGAGTACTTTAAATCGGTCAAAGTGAACCAGCTTGAAGGGCAGTTAATTACGCCAATGTTTAAAGATTTCAAAAGCGGTCAATTTAAAGTGATTAGTTTTTATGCTAAAAAAGCCCGTGGATTGATGGCTCGTTATATCGTTGATACCAAACCCGCTACTGTTGAGCAATTAACCGAGTTTGATCTTCAAGGTTATTATTACAGCAAAGCACAATCAACGGCGACAGAACCGGTGTTTTTACGAGATGAACAAAAGTAACTCATTTGAAAATAATAATATTAGGACAAAATGAGTACAATAAAAAAGCCCTTAAATGAGGGCTTTTTGAGTTATTAAGATAGGTTCTTTGTAGAGATAAAACGGATTAGTGCTGTTGTTTTTTCTGGGTAACCGGTCTTAAAGTAATTTCTGATTGCGCCATCATATAAGCAAATTGAGCATAAGCCGCCGCACTTTGTGCCAGTTTTTTTGGATCAATTTTATCCAATGTATCATTCGGCGTATGGTGATAATCAAAGTAATCAGTACCATCTTGATTTAATGACGCGACCGGAACGCCTAATGCTGGCAGCATAGACACATCTGGTCCGCCTGAGGCTTGGTTATTACCGAGTTCAACCCCGTTTAGCGTTATGGCTGAGTGTTGTTGTTTCACCTGTTCAAATGTGGCGGGGTTAACATTAAAATCAATTTTATAGACAGGTCCTGCGCCAAAATCAGATTCTGCAGCAATATAATGCTTGTCTAACTCATCCGCATGCTGCGCTGCATAGGCTTTACCACCGACCATACCGACTTCTTCCGCAGCGTATAATACCACTCGAATTGTGCGTGCTGGTTTTTGTGGTAAGTCTTGGATAAGTTTAGCTGCGGTGGTAACAATCGCGACACCTGCACCATCATCAATCGCACCTGTACCTTCATCCCATGAATCAAGATGAGCGCCAAGAAGGACTATTTCGTCTGGTTTACTGCTACCAGTGACTTCTGCGATAACATTATAAGAAGTGGCAATTCCTAAGTTTTCTGAGGTCATGTTCAAGGATAGCGTGATGTTAGGATCTCGCTTTAACATCGCATTAATTAAATCGGCATCGGGATTCGACATCGCCGCGGCGGGTATTTTAGGCGTCCCTTCTTCATAACGCATCATGCCAGTATGGGCCATTCTGTCATGATCGGTCCCAATAGAACGGATCACGATTGCCACTGCACCTTTTTGTGCGGCAACGATAGCACCACGGGAACGACCACCAACGGCTTCACCATAACCTTTCCCAGTAATATGGCGTTCAGTTTTGTGGTCGATAAACACAATCTTGCCTTCGATGCGCCCAGGCGAGGCATTGGTTAACTCTTCTAAGCTATCAAAACGTACTATGGAAGCTTTAAGACCATTAATGGGCGTAGCGACACTGCCACCTAAGGCTGTGATCACCAACGGCTGTTCATAAGGAGATACTATGCTTGCGCGGGCGGTCCCTCTAGACCAAGCAGGCACTTGGACTGATTCTTTATAAACTCTATCAAATCCGAGTAACCACAGTTTTTCCATGGCCCAATCAACAGCGATAATATCTTTATCTGTTCCAGTCAATCGTGGACCCACTTCGACCGTCAGCGATTCAACAATGTCATAGCTCAAACTCGATGATAAGGCTTGTTTGGCTAACAGCAGACTGATTTGGGCATCATCTGACTGATTAATGATCAGATTATCGCCCGCCGTTTTTGATGGTGAGGTTGCTTGGCAGCCAACAATAGCGACAAATACCGCTCCGACGAGAGTGGCTCTGTAATAGTTTTTCATGAGTTTCCTTTGATTATTATAGCTAAGTCTCATTTTTCACAACAATCTAGCAAAAAGTGTGCTTCATGTCCCGACTCTATTTGTAAGGGAACGCTATATTAGAGTGGGGATCGATGAGGAGAAGAGCGCGTGATGAATATAGAAAAAATGCAACATCAAGCAGATCATGCAGTCGTGTTGCTAAAAGCTTTAGCAAATGAACGTAGATTATTTATTTTGTGTCATCTTCTTAATGAAGGTGAAATGTGTGTTGGCGAAATGAATAAGAAGTTGGGCTTAAGCCAATCGGCTTTATCTCAACATTTAGCATGGCTTCGTAAAGACAATTTAGTCTGTACTAGGAAAGAAGCTCAAACTGTTTTCTATTCATTAAAAAGTGATGAGGTAAAAGAGTTAATTCAAGTATTGAACAATATGTACTGTTACTAAATTAACTCCGCAAACGTCTTAACTGATACATCTCATTAATGGTGTCTTAAGTTAAGGCGTTTAGTTTTATTAACGCTGTTATTAACCCTAATAATGCTGTGCGCGTTTGTACCCAATAAATTCCAATACGTTTATACCTCATACTACCAATGTGTCAGTGTGATAAATACTGTCAACGATCATCTCAAGCGCTTCATTTCAAATAGACATTGGCGAAAGTTTCCATTCTGTCTGCCGCCCACTCTGTACCCCTGCTTCTCTTGTTAAGTCGTTAGAACCTATAAAATCTTAGCCGCGAAGCTGTTCCTATCTCTGAGATGAAAAGCGGTAGGGAACGATGACAAGCGATACAAGCGGTGGTAAGCGATGATAAGCGATGATAAGCGATGGCAAGCGATGGTAAGCGATGATAAGCGATGATAAGCGATGATAAGCGATGATAAGCGATGATAAGCGATGATAAGCGGTGATAAGCGATGGTAAGCGATGACAAACGATAGCAAGCGGTGGCAAGCGGTGGCAAGGACAAGATCCTAGCAGTGTAGCGACCTAGATCTTATAGAGAGGGTAAAACTTAGATATAAAAAAACCGGCCGAGGCCGGTTTTTTGGATCTTAATCTACAAAAAACTAAGCTGCAATAGCTTTGATTTTTGCGTTTAAGCGAGCCTTCTGACGAGCGGCTTTATTCTTGTGAATAATGCCTTTAGTCGCCATACGGTCAACAATTGGTTGTGCAGTAGCAAACGCTTCTGTAGCCGCTTTATGATCACCGCTTTTGATAGCAGCGATGACTCTTTTAACGTATGTACGTAACATAGAGCGACGACTAGCGTTATGCTGGCGACGCTTTTCAGACTGAAGCGCGCGCTTCTTTGCAGACTTGCTATTAGCCAAGGTGCAACTCCTAAAAACTGGATTTGATACTTTTAAGGCCGAGGAATATGCCTGCTTTTTGTCGTCTTGTCAACGACTATAGTTGAATAATAATCATAAAGATAAATTAATCCAACCTAGCATGCCAAACTTCAACCCAACTCGTGTAATATGTGGCGTAATTCTACCAGCTCTTCGGTCTGTGTGACAGCGTTAGAATAGAATATTTATTATAAATCCCATTAATTTCTTAGAAGTGACCGAGTGTCTGGGGGCTGTTTGAGCAAAAAATTATTTAAATCAGGTCTAATTGTCAGTGTTATGACGCTGATTTCCCGAGTATTAGGCTTAGTTCGCGATGTGGTAATCGCCAATTTAATGGGGGCGGGTAGTAGTGCGGATGTATTCTTTTTTGCTAATAAAATACCTAACTTTTTAAGACGTTTATTTGCTGAAGGGGCTTTTGCGCAGGCATTTGTGCCAGTACTGACTGAGTATCAGGAGAACATGACTCCAGAAGATACTCGTGAGTTAATCAGTAAGGTTGCTGGTACCTTAGGCGTACTAGTGACTATTGTGACTTTGTTTGGGGTCGTTTTTTCACCCGTATTAGCGGCCCTTTTTGGTGGCGGGTGGTTCGTCGATTGGCTCAATGACGGGCCTAATGCCGAAAAGTTCGAACTTGCATCAGTTATGTTAAAAATTACTTTTCCCTATTTGTGGTTTATCACCTTTACGGCCTTGGCGGGCTCGATACTCAACACCCGTGGACGATTTGCTGTATCAGCCTTTACGCCTGTATTTTTGAATGTTGCAATTATTGCGGTAGCTTTATGGTATGCGGACACCTTAGAAAATCCTGAAATTGGTTTAGCTTGGGGGGTCTTTTTTGGTGGTCTGATTCAGTTTTTGTTCCAAATCCCCTTTTTAATTCGTGAGAACGTGCTCGTTAAGCCAACGTGGGGATGGAATCATCCTGGTGTGGTAAAAATTAGAACCTTGATGATCCCAGCCTTATTTGGTGTGTCTGTTTCACAAATTAATTTATTGTTCGACACTTTTATAGCCAGTTTCTTGATGACGGGATCGATAAGTTGGTTGTATTACGCTGACCGCCTATTGGAGTTCCCTTTAGGATTATTTGGCATTGCCATTGCCACAGTGATTTTGCCTGCATTATCGCAAAAACATGTTAATGCCCAAGGCACTGGGTTTAATCAAACCATGGACTGGGGCGTTAAAGCCATTTTGCTATTAGGCACTCCGGCGATGTTAGGGTTAATTATTCTGGCCAAACCTATGCTGATGGTGTTGTTTATGCGCGGAGCCTTTAGTCTTAATGACGTTGAAATGGCGTCCTACAGCTTGGTTGCATACGGTTGTGGCTTATTGAGTTTTATGATGATTAAAGTGTTAGCGCCGGGATACTACTCGCGTCAAGACACTAAAACACCAGTTAAATATGGCATTATTGCCATGGTCAGCAATATGGTGTTTAACCTTATTTTTGCTATTCCATTTGGCTACGTGGGCTTAGCCATTGCGACATCAATGTCTGCACTATTAAATGCGAGTTTGTTATATCGCGGTTTACACAAAGCGGGCGTTTATCAAATGAGTCGACAAACGTTATTTTTCTCATTAAAAGTGATCATTTCTACAGCCTTAATGACCATTGCCATTATTTATTTTATGCCACAACAAAGCGTATGGCTTGAATGGCAAACCTTTGAACGTATGTTTATGTTGATTGAGCTTATTGTAGGCGGTGCAGTTATTTATTTGTTGAGTTTACTGGCATTGGGCGTTCGGCCTTGGAAAATTAAACGCCAGGGATAATTTCCTAAGGTGAACCACCGACCGAGGATCGGCAGGTTATCCTAAATCCTGTGTAATAATCTGAGCCTGAAACTCGCATCTAACATTGGTTTGGGTATATAATCTGCCGATTTGCTATAGGCAGTATTGAGCGTAATGGAATTAATCCGCGGTATACACAATATTTTACCTTCTCATCATGGTTGCGTTTTGACCATAGGGAATTTTGATGGTGTCCATCGTGGTCATGCGCAGGTGATCAGCTGCTTGGTTAGTAAAGCGCATCATTTTCAATTACCTGCAACAGTAATGACCTTTGAGCCTCAGCCACAAGAACGCTTTCGTGGTGCTGATGCTCCCGCTCGTCTCAGTCTTCTGCGCGATAAAATTAGATTACTCGATGAGCTTAAAATTGACCAGCTACTCTGTATCAATTTTACTGCCGCTTTTGCTAATCAACCTGCTGAAGCGTTTATTGAAGAGTTATTAGTCAAAAAACTCGGGGTTAAATATCTCGTCGTGGGTGATGACTTTTGCTTTGGTAAAGGCCGCGAAGGTACTTTTGACATGCTCGTTGCTGCAGGTAAGCAATTTGGTTTTACGGTTGTCAGTACACAAAGCTTTGTGGTTGGGTCGTCGCGAGTAAGTTCTACGGCTGTAAGAGAACAACTGGCGTTAGGGAATTTAGAACAAGCAAGACGTTTATTGGGACATCCGTTCATTTTAAGTGGTAGGGTTGCTCACGGACAAAAATTAGGCCGTACAATCGGTTTTCCAACGGCAAATATAGCATTAAAGCGTAACGTTGTGCCTGTTCGAGGGGTATTTGCTGTGCGTTTGTATTGGGATGGCAGCGATATTTATGACGGTGTGGCTAATGTAGGGTTCAGGCCCACTGTAAATGGCCAAACCTGCAGATTAGAAGTCCATTTGTTTGATTTTAGCGGTGATTTATACGGCAAACGAGTGGAAGTAGAATTAATAGCAAAAATCCGTGATGAGCAACCCTTTGAGTCATTGGATGCGCTAAAAAAACAAATTTTAAATGATGCAAATGAAGCTCGCGCTTTATTTAGCAACGATGCTAGCTGAAATGAATCAGCTTTAATAATGGTATGGGATCAATGAGCGACTATAAATTTACTTTGAATTTGCCGGAAACAGAGTTTCCGATGCGCGGTAATTTGGCAAATCGCGAGCCAGAAATGTTAACTCGCTGGACGCAAGATGGACTGTATCAACAGATCCGTGAAAGCCGAATTGGCCGTAAACCTTTCATACTGCATGATGGCCCTCCATACGCTAATGGCAGCATTCATATTGGTCACTCTGTTAATAAAATTCTTAAAGACATTATTATTAAGTCAAAAACCATGTCTGGTTTTGACGCACCCTATATCCCTGGTTGGGACTGTCATGGATTACCGATTGAGCTGAAAGTTGAGCAAAAAGTCGGTAAGCCTGGTGTCAAGATTTCTGCAGCGGAATTCCGTGAAGAATGTCGTAAATATGCGGCTATCCAAGTTGACGGTCAACGTGATGACTTCATTCGTTTAGGGGTATTAGGCGATTGGCAAAATCCTTATTTGACGATGGATTTTTCAACTGAAGCGAACATTGTTCGTTCACTGGCAAAAGTGATTGATAGCGGTCATTTGCACAAAGGTGTTAAGCCAGTGCATTGGTGTACCGATTGTGGTTCAGCACTCGCTGAAGCGGAAGTAGAATACGAAGATAGAACATCTCCGGCTATTGATGTCGCTTTTGTGGCGGTTGATAGTCAAGCTGTTGCCGCTAAATTTGGCGTTGAAAATTATACTAAACCAGTAGCGATGGCAATTTGGACTACTACGCCGTGGACCATCCCTGCTAACCGTGCATTGTCATTAAACGCCGAGTTAGATTACAGCTTGATTGAGTTTGTTAAAAACGGTGAAACCACAACATTGATTTTGGCTCAAGTGCTTGTTGAGTCATGTCTTGAACGTTACGGCGTTGAAAGCCATCAATTATTAGGCGAAGTTAAAGGGGCTGAGCTCGAGTTAATGCGCTTTAACCACCCATTCTATGCCTTTGATGTACCAGCTATTTTAGGTGACCATGTCACCACAGATGCGGGTACTGGTATTGTACATACCGCCCCAGGTCACGGTCAGGACGATTTTATTGTTGGCCTGAAATACGGTTTGGAAGTGGCCAACCCTGTTGGCGATAACGGTGTTTATAAAGCCGATACTGAGTTTTTTGCCGGTCAGCATGTCTTTAAAGCTAACGCCAATGTGGTTGAGCTGTTAAAAGAGAAAGGTGCGTTATTACTTCATGTTGCTTACCTTCACAGCTATCCACATTGCTGGCGCCATAAAACACCGATTATTTTCCGTGCGACACCACAGTGGTTTATCTCTATGGATAACCACGATCTGCGTTCGCAAGCATTACAAGAAATAAAGCAAACCAAATGGATCCCTGATTGGGGTCAAAGCCGTATTGAAAAAATGGTAGAAAACCGCCCAGACTGGTGTATTTCACGTCAGCGAACTTGGGGCGTACCGATCACATTATTTGTTCACCGCGAAACGGATGAGCTGCATCCCGACAGCGTGTCATTAATGGAACGAGTTGCGCATCGCATTGAACAGCAAGGTATTCAAGCTTGGTGGGATTTAGATGCAAGTGAATTGTTAGGTGATGAAGCAGATCAGTACCGTAAAGTCACTGATACATTGGACGTATGGTTTGACTCAGGCTCATCATTCTCTTCAGTTGTTGCTGCGCGTCCAGAGTTTCAAGGACATGAAATTGATTTGTATTTAGAAGGTAGCGATCAGCACCGCGGTTGGTTTATGTCATCATTAATGATTTCAACGGCGATGAATGGTAAAGCACCTTATAAGCAAGTATTGACTCATGGTTTTACCGTTGATGGTAAAGGCCGCAAGATGTCAAAATCTGTCGGTAATGTGATAGCCCCATTACAAGTGATCAATAAGCTCGGCGCTGACATTTTACGCTTATGGGTTGCTGCAACCGATTACAGTGGCGAAATGACAGTCTCTGACGAGATTTTAAATCGCAGCGCTGATGCGTACCGTCGTATTCGTAATACTGCCCGTTTCTTGTTAGCTAACTTAAATGGCTTTAACCCAGAAACTGACATGATCCCGTCTGAAGACATGGTCGCGTTAGACCGTTGGGTCGTGCGTCGTGCCGCTGCACTGCAACAAGAAATAATTGAAGCGTATGATCAATACAACTTCCATTTAGTGACTCAAAAGCTGATGCAGTTCTGTTCAGTAGAGTTAGGCAGTTTTTATCTTGATATTATTAAAGACCGCCAATACACAGCTAAGCAAGAAGGTCATGCTCGTCGGAGTTGCCAGTCAGCGCTTTATCATATTGCAGAAGCAATGGTACGTTGGATGACACCCATTTTAAGCTTTACTGCTGATGAACTATGGCAGTTGCTACCAGGTAAGCGTGAAAAGTATGTGTTTACCCAAGAATGGTACCAAGGTTTAGAAGCGGTGACACTTGACAGTGATTTAAGTGATGATTACTGGGAGAAACTATTAGCTGTCCGTAACGAAGTTAACAAAGTGCTTGAACAAGCTCGTCGTGATAAACGTATTGGTGGTTCATTAGAAGCGGAAGTGACATTGTTTGCTGATGCTGATTTAGCCGCTGAGTTAGCTAAAGTAGGTGATGAGTTACGTTTTGTACTGATCACCTCTAAAGCTGCTGTTGCCGATATGTCACAAGCGGGTAGTGACGCCATCGAAACTGAATTAAGCTCGCTTAAGTTAGTGGTTGCTAAAAGTGCGGCACACAAGTGCGAGCGTTGCTGGCACTATCGCGAAGAAGTTGGCACCATTGAAGCTCACCCAACATTGTGTCAACGCTGTGTGACCAATATTGAAGGTGAAGGCGAACACCGTGACTTTGCTTAAGGAAGCATATACATGAGTTCTGTACCATTAACGTGGAAAGACAGTGGCTTGCGTTGGTATTGGGTAGCTGCATTGGTGTTTTTAGCCGATCAGCTGTCCAAACAATGGGTGCTTGCCAATTTTGATTTGTATGAGTCTATACAGCTTTTACCCTTTTTTAATTTCACTTATGTGCGAAACTACGGCGCGGCTTTCAGTTTTTTAAGTGACGCAGGGGGCTGGCAGCGGTGGTTGTTTACCGTTATTGCTCTCGGTTTTAGTACCTTGTTAACGATCTGGTTACGTAAGCAGTCTTATTCGCTATGGCGCAGCAACCTCGCTTTTACGTTAGTTATTGGCGGTGCATTAGGTAATTTGATTGATCGTTTAATGCATGGTTTCGTGGTTGATTTTATCGATTTTTACTGGAATACCAGTCATTATCCAGCGTTTAATATAGCCGATGCGGGGATCTTTATTGGTGCCGCATTGATCATTTGGGACTCATTTAGACCCGAGACAAAGCCAACGAAGGAGCAAGAGTAACTATGACAGATTTAACTAAACAAGATAGTCGTTCATTGTTGTGTCATATGAATATTGTACTGGAAGATGGATCTACAGCTGAAAGTACAAAATCATCAGGTAAACCTTCACGCTTAAACATTGGTGATGGTAGCTTAAGTCCGGCTTTTGAAGACCAGCTTAAAGACTTAAATGAAGGTGATAAGCACCAATTTACCTTAGCGGCAAAAGATGCATTTGGTGAATCCAATCCAGATGCGGTTCATTATATGGACAGAAGCCGCTTTCCTGCAGATATGGAGCTTGAAGAAGGCGTTATTGTCAGTTTTGGCGGTCCTGGTGGGAGTGAAATACCGGGTATTATTCGTGATACTGCTGGCGATTCAATTACCGTCGACTTAAACCATCCACTAGCAGGACGTACGATAACGTTTGAACTTGAAGTTGTCAGTGTCATCACTGAGTAAAAAAGGTATCACATGCTAAAAGTTGATCCAACGTCTCCTGAGCTTAATATTCTACTCGCCAACCCTCGCGGATTTTGCGCAGGGGTAGATCGCGCTATCAGTATTGTAGAACGTGCTTTAGAGTTATTTGAACCGCCAATTTATGTACGTCATGAAGTCGTACATAATCGTTATGTGGTTGAAAACCTAAAACAGCGAGGTGCTATTTTCGTTGATGAACTTGAGCAAGTACCAGACAATAGCATTGTTATTTTTAGCGCTCATGGTGTATCACAGACAGTAAGAAAAGAAGCAAAACACCGTGGTTTAAAAGTGTTTGATGCGACATGTCCTCTAGTGACCAAAGTACATTTACAAGTGACTCGTGCAAGTCGCAAGGGTGTTGAGTGCATTTTAATTGGTCATGAGGGACATCCAGAAGTTGAAGGCACCATGGGGCAATATGATAACCCTAACGGTGGTGTTTATCTTATTGAATCTCCTGAGGATGTGAATAATCTTCAGGTCAATAACCCAGATAACCTCTGTTTTGTCACTCAAACTACGCTTTCTGTCGATGACACCTTGGATATCATTACTGCACTAAAACAGCGTTTCCCTTCCATTGAAGGACCTCGTAAGGATGATATTTGCTACGCGACACAAAATCGCCAAGATGCGGTAAGAAGTATGTCTGCTGAAGTCGATTTATTGATTGTTGTCGGTTCCAAAAATAGTTCTAATTCAAATCGTTTACGTGAACTGGCTGAAAAGACCGGTACTCAATCTTATTTAGTTGATACAGCCGCCGATGTTGAAGCAATCTGGTTTAACGGGGTGAAGAAAGTGGCAGTAACTGCTGGGGCCTCAGCGCCTGAAGTGTTAGTGCAACAGGTTGTTAACGCGATAGCGACACTTGCACCGAGTGTGATAACTGAAGTTGAAGGTCGTAAAGAAGACACTGTGTTTGCAGTTCCGGCGGAATTACGCTAATTATTTCAATAGTTTCAACTGTCTATCAATATTAACCCGCAACCTAACTTGGTTGCGGGTTTTTTGTACTTGCAAAATAAACCGAGTATAATACCGAAAAGACTGTATTGAGCTCTTAATCATGCTTAATATAAGAAATTATACAAAATTGATACTATCTGATTACATTTAAGTCAGCTATTATCAATGCATAATAATAATTCAAGTCAAGTAAAGGATCCAAGGTTGAAAGTATCTGCTATTGACCTTATTAGGGGAGTTTGCACTCATGTCATGTAAAAGGAATGGATTTTCCTTAATTGAAGTTATGGTCTCACTGGTTATTCTAGTGATAGGCCTTATAGGTATTTTTAATCTTCATTTAGTTGCCAAGAAAGGCAGTTTCGAATCTTTTCAGCAAACTCAAGCGTCATATTATGTTAACGATATTATTAATCGTATGCGCATCAATAGCGGTCAATTAGCTACTTACGATGGTACTTATACTGGAACAACGATTACATCTGCTAAGTCTTGTGATGTTGGTGTTGGTGGTAATGTTATTTGCACCAACATTGAAACCAGAAACTGGGACCTATATCAATGGGAACGGGCATTTTTAGGTGAAAATGAAAAATCATCTTACAATGAAAATGTAGGTGGTTTAGATTCCCCTACGGCCTGTATTGATATTGACGCTAGCAATAATGTCACCGTAGTCATGACTTGGAAGGGCGTACGAGCGTCATCAGATGGTACTGCAGACAAAAGTGCTTTTATTAAAGGGTGTGGTTCTAGTAGCGATAGACGACGAGCATTGGTTGTCAATACGGCGATTATAATATGATAAAAGCATTTGATAGTCAGCGAGGCATGTCGCTAGTAGAGTTAATGGTCGCTATGTTAATCAGCTTATTTTTAACGGCTGGTCTTTTCACTATGTTTAGCATGTCTTCAAGTAATGTGACCACCACAAGCCAATTTAATCAACTGCAAGAAAATGGCCGTATTGCTTTAGTTATAATGGAGCGAGACCTTAGTCAGTTAGGGTTTATGGGTGATATTACTGGCACCGATTTTAATAATATCAATAGTACATTTTCTGCAACGGCAGTTACCGCAGATTGCGTTGGTGCTGGGTTGAATAACGCAAGTTTCCCTGATACGACTCAGCTCACTAACTTTCGCCATTTATGGGGATATGAACAAGGCGAAAGTGCAGAGACAATGGCTTGTATAACGCCCAATAGTAATACCGACGTCATTCAAATTAAACGCTTAATTGGCCCTCCCAGTACAGTATTAACAGCAACTCGCTATTATGCTGCATCAACATCAAGTAAAATCGTTTTTTTTAATGGTAGTTCTGCAGCTCCGGGGCTTGTTAATAGTAGATTGTGGGAATATCAACACCATGTTTATTTTATTAGAGACGATGGAATTACTCCAGTATTAAGACGCAGAACCCTGTCTATTAGTAATGGCATGAATAATGAAGAACAACTCGTCGAAGGCATAGAGAATATGCGTATTTTATATGGTTTTGATAGCGATGGTGATGGTACTGCAAACAGTTATATGCCTGCCCAAAATGTGACGACCTTAATGTGGGACAATGCGGTATTTCAACGAGTAGTATCTTTAAAGGTATTTTTGTTAGTGCGTTCTAGTGAAGAAGACAGAACCTATAAAAATGATAATACCTATAAGTTAGGTGACAAAACTATTGGACCACTTAATGATAACTATCGTCGAAAAATCGTTTCAAGCACTATTGTTTTAGAAAATCCAATACTAATAAATCTTTAAGTTTTTCGTCCGAACGTTGAGCTGTTTATGCATTATTTATAATAAGGATATGAGAAAAGGTGAGAGCATGATTAAATCGTATAACAAACAACGAGGAATAGTGTTGTTTTTCTCATTGATTATATTAGTCCTTATGACATTGATAGGTGTTGCATTAGCGGTTAACTCAACTCAATCCCTTAGAATGTCGGGGGCAGGCGCTGAACGTATAGAGGCGATGGCATCCGCACACGGTGCTCAAGACAAGACTCTTTCTGCTAACTCGGGTCCGACATTGTCAATGATGACAACTACCTCGACAACAGTAGATGATGATTTAGGTGTCACCAACACCATTACACCAATGAATGTCGTTGATGTAGGTTGCCAAAGAAATCCAAAAGGGAGCTCGGGAAAGTCAATTCAGTGTCTTCGTTTTGAAGTCTCCAGTGTCGCAACTTTTGGCCGTAGTGATATGGGGCGAGTTACTGTCGTCGTGGGCATTGAACAACAAGTGACAACAGGGAGTTAGTTATGTTTGTAAAACAATTATTATATACGTTACTTTTTGCCATATTGGCATACTCATCAATTAGCTTCGCCGATGACACCGAATTATACGTGCTTGAGTCGACAGCGCGTACTGGTTCAAAACCGCAAGTGCTGATTGTTTTTGATACATCCGGCAGTATGGATACAAACTTTAAAACAGATGACCCTTACGAACGCGAAAATGAGAATGTCAATTCTAACGGACGACTGAAAAAAAATACCAAGTTATTTTTTACGCGTAATACTAGTAGCATACCATTAGCATCCAGTAATCAATATTTTTTGAATGAAAAAAACGGATGTGATGTAGGAGAAAAGTATTTAGAAGACTATGGTATGTTTACAGGCTATATACGTGAACATAAATATATAGGTGAAAACGGTGAGTGGTCCGAGTTACCATTAACCGATGGAACTAGCATTCAATATACCGATTGTTATGAAGACATTGCGGAAAGAGATTATATTAATCGTGCAGTAACTAATGGTTTCCCAGTTGATGGACTAGGTACATCAGCAGTTCCCAAAAGACATACACCTATCAACGGTTCATCTACTACTGCAGAGGTTGATGCTGCAATCGCTACTGCAAAGCTAACCAATTTTGGTATTGGCCAGCCCATTACTCTGTTCACTGAAAAATATGTAAACTGGTATCATAGCGCAAAAGAGCAGCATCCTTATTCGCGAATAGCGGTTGCAAAACGTGTTATAGAAGACACTATTGTAACAACGCCAAGTGTGGATTTTGGGTTGTCAGTGTTTAACTATGACGATGGCGGACGTATCGTTTATGGTATTGCGCCCAATAATGAGACAAATAAACCCAGTTTACTTTCAACAATTAGTTCACTTCCCTCAAACACTTGGACACCATTATGTGAAAGTCTTTATGAGGCTTATCATTATTTTTCAGGGAAAAGTGTTTTATATGGCAATGATGACCCCACTAGAACGCCCCATAGAGATACTTCAATAGAGTCTAGTGGAAGTTATATATCTCCATTTGTGGGTAAACAATGTCAAGACAAAGCTTATGTTATTTACATAACTGATGGGGCGCCCACGAGAGATAGTGGCGCGGATAATTTAGTTAAAAATCTTTCTGGTATTTCTGATTCAGATAAATACTCTGGTAGTTTCTTGCCCGCTCTTGCTGGTTGGTTAAATAAAAATGATGTCAATACAAGCCTTGATGGGACCCAAACAGTATCGACTTACACCATCGGTTTTGGGTCTGATGCAAGTTCAGTCGCGGCTATTTTGCAAGAAACAGCTACTCGAGGTGGTGGGGCTACCTACTCTGCTGCTAATGCTCAAAAATTACAAGAAGCGTTACAATCGATTTTCTCCAATATCTTAGAAACTAATTCTAGTTTTACTTCCCCTTCAATTTCGAGTAATAATTTTGATAGAACGCAGACACTCGAGTCCGTGTACTATGCTATGTTTTTACCTAATGAAGGCCCTCGTTGGGTGGGGAACCTTAAAAAGTTTACTGTTACAGGTTCTGGTGAAGTTGTCGATAAGAATGGTGATAATGCCATAGATGATGATGGAAACTTAGCCTCTTCGGCATGTTCATATTGGACTGATAACTCCGTCTGTAGCGCAACTAGTGGTGGAGGTGATGGCAATAATGTCGAAATTGGTGGCACCTTAACCAAGCTTCAAAATACCCCCAATAGGACTCTATACGGTAACTTTGGTAGTGATGGTTCCTTAAAAGCATTTACTAAATCAAATGCTGCAAGTAGTCCTGGTATTACTAGTGAAACATCATTGGCAACCTTTATGGGGGTTGATAAAACCGAATTGACCAAATTATTCGATTGGGCTACGGGTATCGATGTTGATGATGAGGACAAAGACGGTTCAACAACAGACAAACGCTCAGACATTATGGGAGACCCATTACATTCAAAACCCCTTGCAATTAATTATGGTACAGAAGGATCACCTGATATAAGAGTTTTGCTTGGCACCAATGCTGGCTTTTTGCATATGTTTAAAGATAATGGCAGCACTGTTGAAGAGTCTTGGGCCTTTATGCCACAAGACTTGCTACCAAACTTACGAGAGCTTAGAGCCAACGTTCCTACTGGTGTTCATTCGGTTTATGGTATAGACAGTTCGCCAGTATCCTATATCAAGAGAAGTGCATCTGGAGCCGTGGAGAAGGCGTGGTTATTTTTTGGGATGCGTCGAGGGGGTAAATCTTATTATGCACTCAATATTACCAACCCAGATTCTCCCTCGTTTATGTGGAAAGTTGATCCTGGTTCATCAGGCATGGCAGACATGGGACAATCTTGGGCTGAACCGGTTGTTGCGTTTATTCCAGGCGTGCCTGCTGGAAATACATCAGCTGATACTGCGTCACCAGTGATCATCATCGGAGGGGGTTATAATCCTTCCACTAAAGATGGTTCTAGTGTTGGTACAGATGACACTACCGGTCGCAGTGTTTATGTTTTAAATGCTGAAACAGGCGCTTTAGTACATCAATTTGGAACATCCACTGGAACCAACAAAACCAAATTACCCAGTATTGTTGACAGTATCCCTAATAGTGTTGCAATTTTAGACAGTAATAACGATGGTCTAACCGATAGATTATATGCTACTGATACCGGCGCTAATATTTGGCGTATGGATTTACCTAGTGCATCACCCTCTAGTTCAACGAGTCCTTGGACTGCGTTTAAGTTTGCGAGTTTAGGCGGTTCTACGCAAGCTACTGATAGACGATTTTTTGCTGAACCTGCTGTGGCACAAACGGTATTCACCAATATCTCTGAGGTATCAGTCACTGATTCGGAAAGTAATACAACCACAAGTCTGACTTATCAGAATATCCCTTATGATGCAGTCACGGTAGGAAGTGGCCACAGATCGCATCCTTTAGATAAAACTCGTTCAGACAAGTTCTTTGTATTACAAGATCGCAATGTAGTCACTAAATCGTTTACCGGAGATGCAGATAAAGAAATCCCTACTCCGTTAGAGTTAGCAAATTTATATAATGTATCTTCTACACCACCGACATCAGAAGATGACAATATTGAATTTGGTACTAAACGTGGTTGGTATTATAACTTTACTTCATCAGGTGAAAAAAGTTTATCAGCCTCGACAATCATTCTAGGACGAGTGTACTTTACCTCTTATGTTCCTGGAGATAATACTTCAGCAAACCAATGTTTAGCCACAGGGCAAGGCAGATTATATGGTTTTGATTTACATAAAGGAACCCGCTCTTATACCCAAGAATATTTAGAAATGGGCGATCGAGTACCAGATACGCCTCAGTTAGTCATACCGCCGAATGGAACATCAGATAGTTATATGTATTTAATTGGTATTGGTTCTGCTGGTGATGAAATGGAAAAAGTTGACGATACTGGTAGTGATGGGTGTGCAGGAGGTGATAATAAGTGTATTGGTCCTGGACCTGGCGTTAACAAAATTTATTATCATATTGATGAGTAGGAATGAGTAAAAATAATGAAGCAGTTACAGTTCGGATTTACATTAATTGAAGTGATGATCACTGTCGTGATAGTGGGTATTTTAGCTTCAATTGCCTATCCAAGTTATACTCAATTTGTTGCCAAAGGTGCTCGTGGTGATGGTTTAGCAGGGGTTATGCGTGTTGCAAACTTGCAGGAGCAGTTTTATCTGGATCATCGTAACTTTACAGCCGATATGACTAATCTTGGTTTGTCTGCAGATCCTTGGGTTGTTGAAAATACATATTATAAAGTTGATACAACCTTGAGTGGAGATGATTACACCGTGACAGCTACAGCCGTTGGTGTACAAGCTTCTCGAGATACTGTTTGCGCAACGATATCATTAACTTCAACAGGCACCAAATCACCTACGGAGTGTTGGAAATGAAAATAACCATAATGTTAATTACTACTCTCTCCATTTGGATTAGTTCAACCGCTATAGCCGTAGAAGAGGGCACCATACTCACTCCTTATAAGTGCCACATTGAAACGGCTAATGGTTCAAATATTGCGTTGTTTGTATGGGATGGGGCATTAAAAGTTGAGGAACAAAGTTCATTGCTATCTAAGTATGTATCGACAATAACAAATGAGCGTCTCAAGGTTAGACGAGTTGTAGAATGTATTACAGAAGATGAAGTATTTAAAGATGTAATTATACGTGAGTTGGATGAACAAAGAACTTATTAACACTACCTATTTATAGATGTAAAAAAAGGCTTACAAATGTAAGCCTTTTTATTAATTACAACTCACGGAAGAAGTCACTTTAGATACTCTACCGGAGGCACTTATGCTTATGGCCTCGGATGAACCGCTATCGGCAGCGCCAGGGCAATAGCTGAAGGTACCATTACCATTAGCTATCATGCCATCAGGGTTAAAACTGTATCGCGCCAAATCTGATTTGATAAAGTCGTTACTATTAAACGCATCCATTTTACGTAGAATCACATCAGCAATACCATTGGTTGTATCCATTGACCCAAGAGTACCATTATCAATAAATACACTAAATCCATTTGTCCAGTCACTCCCACACGACGTTGTTGTCATAGGACAGACAGAAACTCTGCTTCCGTAACTAACGGCTTGACTACGGGCAAATACAAACGAGGATTCAATGGTGCTGATAACACTTCTTGCTCTTATACCTTCATAGAGGCTTGTTAACGATGGCACGCCAATAGCTAACAGTATTGCAGCAACGGTAATGGTCACCATCAATTCTATTAGGGTAAATCCAGATTGTATTTTTTTCATGCGCAATTCCTCTGCTATATAAAACAGAGTATAACCAAGCGCAACATGAATGACAGTGTTTTATTGACTATTTGCAGACATCACTGTTAATTAATTCTTTATCGATAATCTCTATTATTTTATGTTTTCTCATTTTACACTTTGTTAAAATTTACACTCTATATTTTTCTTGTTTGATACTCTTACCCTACCAGCTTGATTAACAATTACCGCTTTTGAATAAGGACTGTCAACAGAGCTGGGGCAATACGTTAATGTGCCATTAGTGCCTGAAGCCAATCCATCGGGTTGAAATCTAATAGCGGGACGGTTGTAGTCGATATAATCATTTTCATGAAAAGGAGATGTTTGTTGGAGTAAGCGATCACGGGCATCAAGTTGGTTTTTTTGCCCATGGTCAATAAATACACTTAACCCAATACTCCAATCCGATGAACACAAATTGTCGACTAAAGGGCAAATTGTTACCCTCGAGCCATAACTGATTGCCATGTTTCGGCCTAATTGAATGGTCTGTTGGATCACTTTAATATTACTACTTGCCCTGACTTGTTCAATTAATGCAGTAAATGAGGGAATTGCGATGAGTGAAATTAGTGTGGCAATCAGCATAGTTACTATTAACTCAATCAGACTAAAGCCTTTTGCTCGAATGGAAAATGTCATACTGGTTCATCCTTAAACGTTGTCGGCTGCGTCCTGCAGTAAAACTTAACCTAGTATAGAAAATGAACAGCAAGTTTGCTGCGAAATATCTTTTCATAAATACGTAAAATAGCCGCGACAATTGGCTGCGCTTTCAAGTAAGATATTTGAATAATATTAGTAAGCATATAAACTGTAATCAGGACAAATGCTTAATCAACAACTTAGCCGATGACAGGAGTATTTAATGAAAAAAGTCGAAGCGATTATTAAGCCATTTAAACTTGATGATGTGCGTGAGTCACTTGCTGAAATTGGCATTACGGGTATGACAGTGTCTGAAGTCAAAGGTTTTGGCCGTCAAAAAGGTCATACCGAGCTTTATCGTGGCGCAGAATACATGGTGGATTTTTTACCAAAAGTAAAAATCGAATTGGTTATTCAAGATGAAATTCTTGAGCGAGCGATTGATGTTATTGTTGATATCGCCAGAACGGGAAAGATTGGTGATGGTAAAATATTTGTAACCGACGTTGAGCGAGTCATTCGAATTCGTACCGGTGAAGAAAACGAAGAAGCAGTATAAGGCCCACAGGGCCTTTTTTTCACTTGTACATTTTGTTTAGTTAACCTCAACTCTGGATAAGAGATGGAATAAATTGTTAAAACGACTTTATTTCAAGTCTGCAGCATCAAACTCGCCATGTGTTTTGATCGCAAGACGTATTGACGCGTCAATAGCGGGCCCATTTTAAGTAGGTGCAACTTTGGCCGCGCAGCAAAGGGCTGTTTGATAACCGTTTATTATCCACAGTTAGGTTACATAGTTGCTGGCATAGGGTATCGCTGAGGTAATGTATGGTTCAACGAATTGTTATTGTCGGTGGCGGAGCTGCAGGGTTAGCATTGGCTTCCAAATTGGGACGTAAATTTGGTAAAAGTCCGTTAATCGATATTAGTCTGATTGATAAAAATACCATCCATATTTGGAAACCCAAGTTACATGAAGTTGCCGTTGGTGTGATTGATCAATCAATTGAAGGCCTGCAATATCGAGATCACGGATTAAAGAATGGTTATCGATATATCCGTGGCGCAATTGAACAATGCGACCCAAGCACTAAGCAAATTCAACTTGCTCCAGTGTATAACGATGAAGGCGAGATGATCATTGCCGCGCGCAGTATTGAATACGATACTCTTGTGCTTGCATTAGGCGGGGTTTCAAATAGCTTTAATACACCGGGCGCTGAAAAACATTGTATTTTCTTAGACAGTTTAGACAGTGCAAATCTTTTTCACCATAAGCTTATGGATGCACTCTTACAGCTTAATGAAACTCAAGACCAATTAGGGATCGGTATCGTAGGTGCCGGTGCAACAGGCGTCGAGCTGGCCGCTGAACTCCATCATGTTATTGAGTCTGTAAGGGAGTACGGTTATCAAAATATCTCCAAAGATCATTTAGATATAAACCTAATTGAAGCATCCACTAAAATCCTTCCCCAATTACCTGAACAAGTCAGTTCGAGGGCACAAACTGTACTGTCAAAATTAGGGGTAAAATTGCACTTAGGTGTGCAGGTTAAAGAAGTGACTAAAGAAGGCTTTGTTACTGCGACAGGTGAGACGATTAAAGCCAATATAAAAGTATGGGCAGCAGGTGTTAAAGGTCCAAAGGTCTTTGAAAATTTCACCCAATTACCTATTACGCCACGTAATCAAATCGATGTAGATGAGTGTATGCATGTTAAAGGCCTTAATGATATTTACGCCTTAGGTGACTGTGCTCAATTAATTTTACCATCAGGTAAACCCGTACCACCCAGAGCCCAAGCAGCTGCCCAAATGGCCGATCGCCTATATGACAATATTTGTTTAAAGATGAAGCTTCAACCAGAAAAACCTTTCGTTTATAAAGACTATGGTTCATTGGTATCGCTCAGTCGTTTTTCTGCGGTTGGAAATTTAATGGGTAACCTTCGTTCGGGAGACTTTTTTGTTGAAGGTCACGTTGCACGTTTGATGTATATCTCGCTTTACCAACGTCATTTAGCCAGTTTATATGGCTGGTTCTCCGCTTCTGTATACCGTATTGCGCAAAAGCTACTTCGCTGGCAACGTCCTAAACTGAAATTGCATTAGGTGATTACCCGGCTAATAAATCGATAATCAGCGCCCATTGTATACTTTTTTATTGAATACAAAGCTTTTTTGGACAAGAATTGGTCACTTGGTGATTATTGACGCAATTTAGCCTAAATGTACTTGAATTTAAGATTTAACTTGGTAGTTTCAGTTATTAATTATTTGTTAACCTAAGGTATGACAATGATGTTGTACTTAAATCAGAGAAGATAATCAGTGCTTCAAGGAGCCAAGATGCCCAACGAAATTACATTATTAGAACAAACCAAACATGGTGATTTAAAACTGACTCCAAGTGATTTTTCACACGTGGCAGAACAGCACATTGTGCCTGTAACCTTACATGAAATTAATCGCGCTGCCACTGAGTATCCTATCGTATTCGTTAAAAATAGTGACACAAACGAGTTTCAATCAGTTGCTATGCTAGGGTTAAAGCCTGGTCAGAATCTAAGTGTAAAAGACGGCAAATGGCAAGGCTTGTATATTCCTGCGGTTGTACGAGATTATCCTCTTGGCTTAGTCGTTAACCCAGACGTTAAAGATAAAGTGTGGATTGGCATTCGTGAAAATGCTAAAGAAGTGACTAAAGAAGACGGCCAAGCATTATTTGAAGAGGGTAAAGAAACCCCATTTTTAGAAGCGCGTAAGCAAGCATTGATTAGTCACTATGAACAAGATCAAGCTACACGGGGTATTTTGAGCTTTTTAGATGAAAAAGGATTGTTGATTAATCAGACTCTAACTGTTGATGTCGCCGGTGAAAAACGTAATATTAATGGTTTATATCTTATTGATGAAGCTAAATTAAATGCACTAACCGATGAAGAGTTCATTGAGCTTAAAAAGCGTGGTTTACTCGGTCCTATATACGGTCATTTAGGCTCACTTAACCAAGTTAATCGCTTAGCTCGAATTGAAGCGCTGGGTCGATAGTGTCGTAAGGTTATATTAAAACAGGCACTCAATTGAGTGCTTGTTTTGTTTTAAGAAGCTAAAATGCAATAAATAGAGCGCTTAAATCGAATACATTTCAGATACAAAAAAGCCACTCATTGAGTGGCTTTTTTGTTTTTATGGTGCCGGCACCAAGAGTCGAACTCGGGACCTACTGATTACAAGTCAGTTGCTCTACCAGCTGAGCTATGCCGGCTAAATTGTGGTGCCCGAACCCGGAATCGAACCAGGGACACGAGGATTTTCAATCCTCTGCTCTACCGACTGAGCTATTCGGGCAACTAACTAAGTGTCAGTTAACTACTACAGACTAAGTATTAACTTGGTAATCAATACCTGTCTCGTCTGGAGTGCGCACATAGTATAGTGATGGTTTTTATCGTGCAAGTGGTTTTTCAAATGTTTTCACTCGTTCGGCTAGTTAATGTGCAAACGGGTGGTTTTTTATAAGTAATTGATGATTTTTAACGCGAAGGGGGGAATTAATATACTAAGGCCTGTTGATCTTTCAATGTTGTTTTTGCAGCGAATTGTAGCTCATTACTTAACATGAGCTACAAGGCAGGGGCTTTGTGGTGTAGTTATGCTACATAAAAAGCCGATAACGCAGTAGAAATGACCAACAAACGCTGCCCGAAGGGGTCGGCTAAAAACGTTTTACCCTTTGTTGAGTGAGTCTTTGATAAGCGAGTGTTGCTTAGATTGCTAGGCAGCAATCCACTCGCCTCGATTAAAACGTTTTTATCTCGAACAAAATTATCTCGAACAAAATTTAACCAGCGAAGATCAACTGGCCCTAGTCATGCAGTATATCGGTGAGCGTAACTGTGTCAGTTTCCTATAAAGAAAGGCAAAACCCAGCTAATAGCAGGCATAATCCATTTACTGATTTTCTTTAAGCCATTTTGAGGTTAACCATAGTCGTTAATAGCATTAAGAGGGGGGAGCGGTATAAGACATCCTAAGTAAGATGCGTTTAAGCGCTGACTTTGCTTGGCTCAATAAGCTAAAAAGACAATTATTATTACCTCATACTTAACGTTGAGTACTCGCTATTAACCTTGTATACCCCATATATAGAGTGTTTAATTCCCGTAGTGGGTTCGTTTTCTATCCTAGTTAACCGTACTCGAGCTGTTAACGGACAAGTGGATACGTTTTTTCTTACTATAATGGGTATTTACCGCTCTTGTAACGACTAAAACGGTTCATCATCCTCACAGAGAATCTTTATTAACAATTCATTTCTATTTTATCGAATGAATACTCCTATATTTAGCGGTTTTCTTTGCTAAAAATGACGTTAATATGTTGTGAGTTTATTGAGGAAGGTAACATGTTAAAAAACACTTCAGCTGGCTATGGATTAATAACCATTTTGACCCATTGGTTGTCCGCCATCGCAGTTATTAGCCTTTTTAGTGTAGGTTATTGGATGGTTGATCTTACGTACTACAGTAGTTGGTACCAAACTGCGCCACATGTTCATAAAAGTATTGGTCTGCTGTTACTCGGATTAACCTTGTTAAGATTAGTTTGGCGAGCTATGTCACTAACGCCTAGTGCATTACCTAACCATCAGCCATGGGAAAAACGTATGGCAACCTGGGCACATGCTAGTCTTTATACGTTAATGCTGCTGATTATGTTTTCAGGAATTATGATTTCTACAGCAGATGGTAGGGATATTTGGATTTTTGACTGGTTTGCCGTGCCGTTTCCTAATGCTTTTATTGACGAACAAGCTGATATTGCCGGTGTTATACATCAATACCTTGCTTATAGCTTAATTGGCCTAGTTGTGTTGCATAGCGCAGGTGCGATTAAGCATCATATTATAGATAAAGATAATACTCTGAAAAGAATGCTTATTCCCAACCGTGTTCGTTAACAGTTGTATTGGTTAACAATCTAATTAATCGTCGGTTCAGCTAACGGTTATGTTCGATGATGATGACTCTATTTATTAACTCTACCTATTTACCATTAACGCTTAATTTAAAGGAATAAAAATCATGAAAAAACACCTTATTGCAGCCATAATCGGTTCAACGCTTATGTTACCCGTTGCAGCTAATGCGGCCGACTATGTTATCGACACCCAAGGTGCACATGCATCGATTCAATTTAGTGTTAACCATTTAGGTTATAGTTTTGTGGTAGGACGTTTTAATGAGTTTTCAGGTGACTTTAGCTTTGATGCTAACAAATTGGCTGATGCCAAACTGAACGTCAAAATTAACACTAACAGTGTTGATTCAAATCACGCCGAACGTGACAAGCATTTGCGCAGTGAAGACTTTTTAAATACCAGTAAATTCCCTCAAGCCACTTTTACGTCGACATCCATAGTGGATAAAGGTAATAACCAGTTTGTGATTAATGGTGATTTTACCTTAAATGGCGTGACCAAACCCCTAACCATAGATGCCGTTGCCATTGGTGAAGGTAAAGATCCATGGGGAGGTTACCGTGCAGGCTTTAGTGGTACAACGACATTTGCGATGAAAGACTTCGATGTCAAAATGGATTTAGGTCCTGCTTCTGCTAACGTTGAATTAGCATTAGTAGTGGAAGGCATTAAGCAATAATGAACACTATGAGTTCACTAACTGGCATCAGGTAGAGTAATAAATGAGCGCCCACCGACGCCACTTCGTGTCGAACAACGAGGTTTTTCGATGAAGGTGATATAATAAAGCCGCTTAGTAAAGCGGCTTTATTTTTAGGGTAAAAAAATTGATTATATTGACTGGTTACTCGTCTTCAGCTGGCGGAACATAGCCTTCAATTTCAACGTCTTTACCTTCAAATAAAAAATTAGTCATTTGCTCTTCAAGAAATTTACGGTCATCAACATTCATCATATTGAGTTTTTTCTCATTAATGAGCATGGTTTGCTTCTGTTGCCATAAGCCCCAAGCTTCTTTACTGATATTATCAAAAATGCGCTTACCCAATTCGCCAGGGTATAGCTGAAAATCTAAGCCGTCAGCGGATTTGTTTAAATGTTGACAGTGAACGGTGCGAGCCATGATGATCCCTTACTAACTTTAATTACGATAAAAATTAATGTGTCGCGAAAAGTACGGCTAAATTAGCCAAAATACGTTCTGTGGCAGCTGCCAACCCGACTTTCGCAGGTTGTTCTATGTTATACCAGAGTGCCGAGGTTTGTTCCATGATACCGCTAGCGAGATCTGGAGATAGTTCAACTAATACCGGGTGAATATCCAGATGAAAGTGACTGAATGTATGCCTAAATCCTGCAAGCCCTTGCTCTGACTCTGTCAAATGATGCAGGCTTAAATAATCATTTATTTCTGCTTGGTGCTCAAATTGCGGAAAACACCATAATCCCCCCCATATCCCCGCGGGTGGACGTTGAATAAGCTGAACTTTTACTGAATCTTCGCTGCTATCGACTAAAACCAGCATAAAAGCAGATTTTTCTGGAGTGATTTTTTTAGGTTTTTTACCTGGATATTGACTTTGAAGACCGCTTTGTTGAGCCACACAATCAATTGCCACAGGGCAAGCTGCGCAATTGGGTTTACTGCGGGTGCAAACACTTGAACCAATATCCATCATTGCTTGGTTAAATTTTTCAACATCTTTGACTGGCGTTAATGTGTCGGTTAATTGCCATAATTGCTGCTCAACGTTTTTTTGTCCAGGCCAGCCTTCAATAGCACCATGTCTGGCCAATACCCGTTTTACATTACCATCTAAAATAGGGTGGTGTTGTCCGAGCGATAAGGATAAGACTGCGCCAGCAGTCGATTTACCTATTCCAGATAAAGCCACTACATCATCAAACTGAGTAGGGAACTCGCCGTTAAAGGCATCGCGAATATGCTGAGCTGCTTTATGTAAATTACGTGCTCTGGCGTAATAGCCTAAGCCCGTCCACAAATGCAGCACCTCATCTTGATGAGCATTAGCAAGATCTATAACGCTAGGGAAACGCGCTATAAATTTTTGGAAATAGGGAATCACAGTTGCGACTTGAGTTTGCTGGAGCATGATCTCCGACACCCAAACACGGTAAGGCGTTTTATTGATCTGCCAAGGCAGTGATTTACGACCATGTAGGTCATACCAAGCGATGATACGCTCAGAAAATGGAGTCAGATTTTTCATGGGCGCAGTGTAGCCATAGGCATTTTATTACACAAGTAGCCAGGCTATTTTAAATCACTCGTTTACACCAAATTAGCGTAAACATGTGCAATCAGTTTAGGTATAATGGCCCACTGACTTTAAAAATGATCTGTTACAGATAACAATTGCGTAATGTGCAGCTAAAAAGTGGCTACCATGGCATTTAGCCACTAACCCATTTAATCACTCGCTATAACAGCACAAGAAGTACGCAGACAATGAGGCAAAGATGAGCGACGTTACCACAGCTGAATTTAACGAAGACGGTAAATACATTCGTAAAATCAGAAGTTTTGTTTTACGTGAAGGCCGTTTAACCAAAGGCCAATCTC
Source organism: Shewanella sp. CAL98-MNA-CIBAN-0140 (assembly GCF_040309905.1). Lineage (NCBI taxonomy): Bacteria > Pseudomonadati > Pseudomonadota > Gammaproteobacteria > Alteromonadales > Shewanellaceae > Shewanella > Shewanella sp. CAL98-MNA-CIBAN-0140. The sequence goes on along the minus strand of NZ_JBEOPI010000011.1, from coordinate 20,873 downwards.
AAGCAATTGAAGCACATTGGCCAGCAATGGGACTTGATTACACTCCACAACCGTTGGATTTAAACCAAGTGTTTGGTCGCGATGCTGATACCGTTCTAGAAATAGGTTTTGGTATGGGTGCATCATTAGTGCAAATGGCAAAAGCAGCCCCAGAACAAAATTTTATTGGCATAGAAGTCCATAAGCCTGGCATTGGTACGTGTCTTTCTGAGGCCGGTGCTGCTGAAGTTACTAACTTACGTGTATATCACCATGATGCAATGGAAGTGCTAGAGCACAGTATTCTTGATGGTTCACTTGCGCGGGTACAATTGTTTTTCCCCGATCCATGGCATAAAAAACGTCATAACAAGCGTCGGATTGTACAAGCTGAGTTTGTACAGCTAGTCCGTCGTAAGCTTAAAATTGGTGGTGTGTTTCACATGGCAACCGATTGGGAAAATTACAGCGAGCATATGTTAGACATAATGAATGCTGCTGAAGGTTATAATAATCAATCAACAACTGGTACAGTTGTCGAACGTCCAGACCACCGTCCGCTTACAAAGTTTGAAGCAAGAGGCCACAGACTTGGTCACGGCGTATGGGATATCATGTTTGAGCGTATCGCTTAATCACTACTACACTTTTTAGCAATCGGAGAATACACCATGGCGCAAAATCGCAGTCGACGTTTACGTAAAAAATTACGAGTTGATGAATTTCAAGAATTAGGTTTCGAAATGAACTGGACATTTAATGAGTCAGTTTCTGAACAAGATATCGATAGTTTGGTTGATCAGTTTATTGCTCAAGTGATTGAACCACGTCAATTAGGTTTCCACGGTGGTGGACACAAGCAATGGGAAGGCATTATGGCTACCCAAACTATCGGTAAATGTACTGATGAAGATATTGCAGCAGTCAATGCATTCTGGAAAGACAAGCCAGTTTCTGACCTTGAAGTCAGTGATTTATATGATATTTGGTGGGGTTAAGCTAAATTTCCAGAGCAATTATTACTTCAAGACGCTGTCGATAAAGTAAGATCGCTATTGGGTAAAGGTAAGGTGGCAGGATATATTCCTGCTCTTGCCTGCGTTGACCCCAACAAAATAGGTATTGCAGTTACCACCATTGACGGTCAAACAATTGGTGCGGGTGATTATCTCGAACCTTTTTCCATTCAAAGTATTTCTAAAGTCTTTAGCCTGACTCAGGCACTTAATTTATATACAGAAGAAGAAATCTGGAGTCGAGTGGGTAAAGAACCTTCTGGGCATTCATTTAACTCGCTTGTACAGGTTGAATTAGAGCGTGGCAAACCACGGAATCCATTTATTAATGCTGGCGCGTTAGTCATTGCGGACTTGTTGCAAGCACGCTTGGGTGCACCTAAACATCATATGCTTGAGGTGGTGCGTCAGTTGAGCCAAAATACCACATTAGCCTTCGACAAAGTGGTAGCAGATTCTGAGTATCAATTTAGTGCACGTAATGCTTCTATTGCCTATTTAATGAAGTCATTTGGTAATTTCAATGGCGACGTGAATACCGTACTTAAAAGCTATTTTCATTATTGTGCGTTAAGGATGAATTGTGCAGATTTGTCCCGGGCGATGTTTTATTTGGCCAATCGTGGTAAGACACTCGATGGCGATAGCTTAGTCTCACCAGTGCAAACTCGGCAGCTTAATGCATTACTCGCAACGTCTGGATTATACGATGGCGCAGGCGAGTTTGCTTACCGAGTGGGTATGCCGGGTAAAAGTGGCGTAGGCGGCGGTATTATTGCGATTATTCCTGGTGACATGTCTATCTGTGTGTGGTCGCCTGAACTCGACAATAATGGCAATTCATTGGCAGGTACAGCCTTACTTGAGCATTTAAGCCAGCAGTTAGGTCGTTCAATTTTTTAATTCCACATCACTTTTTTTAATTTCACATCACTACTCGTAAAATAGACTACTTTTTGGTTTATTTTACGAAGAGGGTGGTGTTTTTTGTTCATTTAGTAGATGTTAAATTTTAAGTTTTATAAAAATCACATATAAATCAAGCAACTATACTTGTTGGCATGACTAGTGCTTTATTGTGCTATAACTAATTATATTGAATAGATTTTATCGATATTCGTTTAACAAAAGGATTTTTATCATGACCAAACAGAAGTTAATTTGTGGTTTAGCGTTAACCAGCATGTTATTCACTGCAGGGGCATTGACTCCAGCCATGGCAAAAATGTCAATTAATGATGAAAAGTGTAACGTGACATTAAACTATGACGTGACCGTTGAACCGAAAAGTTTACAGGTCAGTGATAATGGCAGCGAGAAATATCGCGTTCAACTGGGTCAATTGTATGTCGACGGTAAAGAAGTCGCATTAAATGACAAGCAACGGCTGTTATTAACTCAATATTCTGATGAGCTATCTCGCCAAGTTCCTGAAGTGATTGATTTAGTCACCGACGTTGTGTCGATGGCATCTCAGGCTGTCAATATGGCGCTAACACCAATATTTGGCGATGCCACAGGCGTTCAGATTGATAAGATGATGACAGGTATTCAACAACGCATTGATACTATGGCTTATCAACAAGGTGATAAATTTTATTTAGGCTCAACTGAATCTTCAATGGAACATGCCTTTAATGAAGAGTTTGAGCAAGAAATAGAGCAAATGGTAACGAACTCAATGGGCTCATTAATGATGACATTAGGTAGCCAGATCATGTCTTCTGAAGGTGGTTCGTTTGAAGAGAAAATGAATACTTTTTCACAAAAAATGGACAACGTCGGTAAAGACATCGAGCAACAACTTGAGTCGCAATCTCAAGGTCTGGAGCAACGCGCGACTGAGGTTTGTGATAATTTTGAAGGATTATTAGTGTTAGAAAGTCGAGTGCGTAAAGCCATCCCAGAACTTGCACCTTACACCTTAGCTACGCTAGGCGATATAAAAGAGTAACCTTGTTCAAGCTGTCTTCCCGGACACCTGACCTTCCCCTGTGCTTTTTTAAAGACACAGGGGCTTTTTTTTCCGCCTATTTTAGCTATTTTGCCGCTATAGCTAGTGTTGCTTTGTTCTGATAAAAAAATTGTCAATTATAAATATACAGCCCGACAGGCTTTTTTTGTTATACTAATAAAAACTATAACAAAATTGCACTCTATTTTTGGATGTGGTTATATTTCGGAGTAGTCATTTGTTTGTGTTGATTTACAGTATTGGTTTGTTTCGGTGCTCATTGAGCATCAACACTATTAATAACTGAATGTTGATATTGTGCTTAGCAAGGTTTAGTTACCAGCAATGGCAAACAGACATCTGAAATTTTTATTAATGTCGTAACCAGCTTAAGGCGACTTTCATGTTAGAACTGTTAGAACCTATCGCAATTTTTACTCATGTTGCACGTGCAGGAAGTTTTAGTGCTGCAGCCAGACGTCTTGGCATTTCTAAATCTAAAGTGAGCACTCAAGTTGCAGATCTTGAACATAAACTTGGCGTTCAACTTATTCAGCGTACAACACGCAGTTTAAGTCTTACCGAAGCCGGCAATCTATTGTATCTTCAAGGCGAAGAACTACTTCGAGATGCAGAACAGGCAGTATCAAGTGTTCACAACTTAAATGATGCCACTCGTGGTGTATTGAAAGTCGGGATTTCGCAATCATTTGGTACTATGCATATTATTCCTGCTTTACCAGAATTTATGGCGAGACACCCAGATCTTGAACTACAAATCAGCTTGCTTGACCACAAAGTTGACGTTGTCAGCGAAGGTTTAGATCTGTTGTTAACCATGTCTGAGCAATTACCGCTGGGTATGGTGGCAAGGCCGTTAATGAAATGTCAGTTTTTGTTAGTCGCATCACCAGGCTATGTTGCCCAGCACGGAAACATTAGCCGGCCTGAACAATTGGTTGAACACAATTGCTTGGTGTATCAAGGCGAGTGGCATGAGCACAGTATGTGGCAATTTAAAAAGGGCGATGATTATTGCGAAATTGGCGTATCAGGCAATTTCCGTGTTGATAATGCGCCGGCATTAAAATCGGCCGCAGTGAGTGGTTTAGGTATTGTTTACTTAGCCAGTTATTTGCTGGAAGATGAAATTGCTGAAGGAACATTGGTTCCTTTGTTACCTGATTGGCAGTTGACCCATAATCTTCCATTACAAGCGGTGTATCCGCGTCGTAAACACCTGGCTCCAAAGGTGAGTGCGTTTATTGATTTTATTAAAACGCACATTAGTAGCCCACCTTATTGGGACGCTAAGTTTGAAAATTTGTACAAACAGCGTAAATAGCCTCAACTCTGGATAATAAACGGTTATCAAACAGCCCTGTGTTGTGCTAGCTGCATTGTATCGACTTACATAGGCTGGCATGGCACATAGTTATTGAGGCAGCGCTTAACGCGGCTCTTAACATAGCGATTAATACGTCAATCCGCCTTGTTAGCAAAACACATGGCAAGTTTGATACTGCAAACTTAAAATACATCCGTTGTTAACCATATATTCCCACGCCTGTTTAGAGTCGATGCTAGGTAAAAGCGGAAACACTGTTTCCTTTTTAAAACAAAGCCAAAAATTATCTTGCAGTTTAATGTTAAAGTCATATTTATCAGTTTATTAAGCTTTTAATTTATTAGTTATTCATTAGATAGCTAATCAAGGGGGCAGCGAAATACCAGAGTTAAGTTGTTGAAGTCTGTTCTGATATCAATACAATAGTTATTAGTTGATTCGAAATGATTTGAAGCATGCGTTTTCTGAGAAATGACCCCTTTTCAGTTAAGCGTACAAATCGGCAAGGTAGCAAATTTTGAATCAGTACTGGCCGTGGTTTTGAACTAATATAATGCCAGTCTTGAAACCATCATCCTAGTTTATTTGGTTACCCCAGACGTTGAGCTGGGGTTATTTTTTTGTGGCATGATGAAAGTAAAACCATAACCATAACCATAATCCAAGCTTGGCGCTTTACTTTATCCAGTACCAATAACCAACGCTAAATTACTGCGACTGAACCTGTTTAATCCACTTATTTACCTGCTCTGCAAGAATGTCTAATGGCAATGGCCCATTTTTCAAGATTGAGGTGTGAAATTCACGAAGATCAAACTTGGTGCCTAATTCTTTTTTGGCATGTTCACGTAGCTGAAGTATGTTAATCATTCCCACTTTATACGCGGTTGCTTGTGATGGCATAACAATATGGCGCTCGACCATTTTAATGGCATCAGATTGCGCATTTGGTGTGTTATCGACGTAATAGGCAATAGCTTGCTCACGAGTCCACTTTTTAGCGTGTATTCCAGTGTCAACGACTAAACGACATGCGCGCCACAGTTCCATTGATAGACGGCCAAAGTCTGAATAAGGATCTGCATATAAGCCCATTTCTTTAGGAAAATATTCAGAGTAAAGTCCCCAGCCTTCAGTATAAGCAGTGTAACTGCCAAATTTACGGAATTTTGGAATGCCTTGCAGTTCTTGTGCAATAGCAATTTGCATGTGATGACCAGGGATCCCTTCATGGTAGGCCAGAGCCTCCATTTGATATTTTGGCATCGCTTCCATTTTATATAAATTAGCGTAATAGGTGCCTGGACGAGATCCGTCTGGTGCTGGTTGATCGTAAAATGCTTTACCTGCCGACTTCTCTCTAAAAGCCTCCACCTTTCGTACCACTAAAGCGGCTTTAGGCTTAATGGTAAATACTTCATCTAAACGAGACTCCATAGTATCGATCAAAGACTTGGCTTGGGTGAGATATGCTGTTTTACCTTCATTAGTGTCAGGGTAATAAAACTGTTGGTCATCGCGCATGAAAACAAAAAACGCTGCTAAGTTGCCGTCAAATTGCACCTTTTTCATAATGAAACGCATTTCATCATGAATACGCTTAACCTCGTTCAAGCCGAGCTCATGTATGGTGTCTGCTGTCATGTCAGTCGTGGTGGTGCGGGCGAGGGCATTATTGTAAAATGCTTCTCCGTTAGGCAGTTTCCAAACACCATCTTGAGTATCAGCAAGCGCTTCAAGTGACTTTGTATAGTTGATTAATTGCTCATAAGCAGGCTTTACCTTAGTAAGCAGAGCCTGTTTTACTTCGGCTAATAAGGCTTGTTTGTTGCCATCGGTTATATCGAGTTTATTTATCTTACGGTTCGCGTCAGCCCATAACGCGCTGTCTTTTCCCGTATTAGCAAATGGGGCACCAGTAATAATATTTTTGCTATCAGAAATCACATATGAAAATACAAATTTCGGCGCGATAATATACTTTTCGGCACGAATTTCTAATGAGGTTTGTAATTGTGATAACAGTGTCGGTATGGCGTTTAAACGACTGATATACGCTTTTGCATCACTTTCATCTGTTATTTGATGTTGATTAATAAGCAACGAGGCCACCATTGAGTGAACACCGTTCATTTGGTTAATCGGATAGGTGTGATAACGCCATTTATCATCGCTAATACTGTGTTCTAAACTGGCTTTTAATAGTTCAAAACTGAGTGAGGCCTGTTCATCGAGCTTAGTCGCATCAAGGCGGGTTAATCTTGCCAGTTGCTGTTTACTGCGGGCTAAATTTGCATCAGCAGCGGCTTCTGATAAGTCATTCCACTTGCCATAATCTTGTTTGATCCCAAGGTAAGTTTGGTTAACTGGACTTGCCATAACATTTTCCATAAAAATGGCTTCAAACAATGCATTGGCTTTTGCTGATTCGGTTTGCTGGTTTGTGGTTACTGTACTTTCTTGTGAGCTTAATTGCGGCATGTTATGCAGCTGTGCAATAGCTGATGTAGCGAATAAACTTGATAACGCAACAGCAATCAGAGTTGTTTTTGTTTTAATAGACATTGATATTATCCCAAAGTTATAAGGGCACATCCTAATCAAGCTTTAGCTAAAGATGTAAATATAAATGTTAGAAAATGTGTATGTAAGGCAGAGGTAATGGCGCGGTTATGTCGCTATTTTGGGTTTGCGACTCGCAGCATCTGGGTATAACAGTAAGCTGCGAGCCATATTTTTCTATTAAATCCAGTAATTAAATCTAGTGATTAAATCTAGTGATTAGATAAACTGGGATAGCAAATCATTGACAAACATGTGGCCTTTTTGCGTTAAGTGCCAATGTGTTGTGGTCTCGGTCAATAATCCGCGTTCAATTGATTTTTGCATCCCTTGCTTGACCACATCTGCCGATTGCCCTGTTCGCTGCTCAAATTCAGTTTTAGGGATTGGCGTCATCAATCTAAGACGATTCATTAAATACTCTAATGGGCGATCGTCTTCAATCACCTCTGTAGTTTCAAAGGTATATTTATCTGCTGCGAGGTAGCCTTTGGGGTGCTTTATTTTAACGGTACGGACAATCCGATTTGAGTCGGGCAGGGTGATTTTGCCGTGGGCCCCGCAACCGATGCCAAGGTAATCGCCAAATTGCCAATAGTTAAGATTATGGCGACATTGGAATCCAGGTTTTGCATAGGCTGATATTTCGTATTGCTCATAACCTAATGCCGCTAAGCGTTGCTGACCTTGCTCGTAAATTTGCCACAGGTTCTCATCGTCTGGTAATTGTGGCGGTTTTGAATGAAACAAGGTGTTGGGTTCAATGGTGAGTTGATACCAAGACAGATGCGGTGGGGCTAAGGCTGTTGCCGTGTCGATATCATGCATGGCTTCATCAAAGCTTTGATTCGGTAAACCATGCATTAAATCGAGATTGAAACTTAAATAATCAGCTTGCTTGGCTTTTTCAGCCGCCACTTTCGCTTCATCTTCGTTGTGGATCCGTCCGAGTAAATTAAGTTTTTCTTTTGAGAAACTTTGCACCCCAATCGATAAGCGCGTGACACCCGCAGCACGGTAAGCACTAAAGTCATCGTGCTCTAGTGTACCTGGGTTGGCTTCCATAGTGATTTCAATATTATCTTCAAAAGGGATTAATGCTTGCGCCCCTTCTAGTATGCGTTGAATTTGGCTCGCATCAAATAACGATGGCGTGCCACCGCCGATAAAGATGGTATGCACCTTTCTACCTTGAACATAAGCCAAGTCTTGTTTTAAATCGTCTAATAACGCATCGACATATTGTTGCTGTGGTAACTCACCATTTTGGCCGTGAGAGTTAAAATCGCAATAAGGGCATTTTTGTACACACCATGGGATATGGATATACAAGCTAAGGGGGGGCAATTGCAATGTCATTTATTGATTATCATCCGTAGTATTGTTCGATGAAATGATACCTTGCGCTTTCATTGCACTCACTAAAAGTTCAAGTGCTTTGCCTCGATGACTGTGGGCATTTTTCTGATCACGAGTTAATTCTGCTGCCGAGCAATCAAAACCTTGCGGGATAAATATCGGGTCATAACCATGGCCTTGCTCGCCTTGTGGGGCATGGTTTATGGTCCCTTCCCATGAGGCTTGGCAAATAATGGGCGTCGGATCTTTTGCATGGCGCATATACACCAGCACACATTGAAACCGGGCATTACGAAGCGTTTCACCTTGCAGTGCATCAAGTAATTTAAGGTAATTGCTGGTTTCAGTGGCACCGGGGCCAGAATAGCGCGCTGAATATATGCCTGGTTGGCCTTGTAATGCATCAACTTCAATACCCGAATCATCTGCAATAGCCGCTTTACCGGTAATTTCAGCGGCATGACGAGCTTTTATTATAGCGTTTTCAACAAACGTGGTGCCTGTCTCTGCAACCTCAGTCACGTTAAATTTATTCTGTGGTAATACTTCAATATTAAATGTTGTCAGCATTTGATCAAATTCGGCAAGTTTGCCTTTGTTGCCACTGGCAAGAACAATTTGTTGTTTCACTGGGGTATGCATAAGTTTTTTTGAGATGAGGATAAATTTGCGGTCATTATACGCTAACAAGGTTGCGATGCGCTACGCTGCTAAGATCCTAGGCCGCTACGCGGATAGTGCGCTTCGCTTCTAGGGCGTGACTTCGTCACTGCTAGGGACAGCTTTCGCTGCTAAGATCCTAGGCCGCTACGCGGATAGTGCGCTTCGCTTCTAGGACGTGACTGCGTCACTGCTAAGGACAGCTTCGCTGCTAAGATCCTAGGCCGCTAAGTGGATAGTGCGCTCCGCTTCTAGGACGTGACTGCGTCACTGCTAAGGACAGCTTCGCTGCTAAGATTCTAGGCCGCTAGGCGGATAGTGCGCTTCTAGGACGGACTGCGTGACTGCTAAGGACAGCTTCGCTGCTAAGATTGAGTCGCTGGGCGACTAGGCTGTTGATTTTATAGCCTCTAGCCGCGTAGCGTCCTAGCAGCGCAGCGCTCTAGGCTCTTTCGCTCGATATCGCTCGTTATCGAGATTTTAGGCCTTAATCTACATAGAACTTCTGTTTGAATTTCACCGAGGTATTTAATTGATTTTTGTACTTAATGGCAATGGTGAAATTGACATCTTGATCGTCGCGGTAAGGCACTTCTGCGATGTAATAGATGGATTCGCCTTCACGGATTTCTTTAAAATCAAGCGTCATGCGTGCATCAATTAAGTTGTTGGCGATGCCTGAAATTTCAACCGAGACCGCGGGATGTCCTTCTTGGCTGGTATTTAGCACGGTAATATTGACTAATCCATTGTAACTGCTGCGTTCTATGCCGTAGGTTTTAGCTATTTCAGGGGTAATAAAGGTGCTACTAAGCGCCATGTAATGAATATCAAAATTACCAACTTGTTGCTTTTGTTCTGCGTGAGCATTGCCAATATTGCTGATTGCGATGAGTGACAACAGCAATATTTGTAACAGTGAGCGAGATAAACGCAATGATTGAAACATAATCTGTCCTTAGTGTGCTTGAGCAATAACGTTATTATAGATGAGTCGGCTATAAAAGCGCGGCTATTTCCGCTGGGATAACTTTGGGTTGGCATATTTTAATTTGCTTATGACGACCTTGTTCACCTTTGAGAATATGTACCTGACTTTTAGGGACTTTACAGGCTTTTGCGAGGTACTTAGATAAATAAGCATTTGCTTTACCGTCAATGGGTGGCGCTGTTATGGCTATTTTTAATTCGTTACCGTGTAAGCCGACAATTTGATCGCGGCTTGCTTTGGGTTGTACATAGACAAAAAGCAGCAAGTCACCTTGCTGCTCATCGTTAATATAGCTTACTGGGTTCATTGTTTAACCTCAGCTCGAGATATTAAATTGTTGAAATGGGCTAATTTTAGTTTATTTACCCCAACTCTTAACCCGAGTTGAGGTTGTTTAATTCGACAACTAAATAATTGACCAAAAAGGAATATATTGTGCACACAGCATGTTAATGAAGTTCATTGCAATAAACACCACCAATACCGATAAATCCAAGCCACCCATTGCAGGTATTATTCTACGCACTGGCGCTAAAACCGGTTCTGTTAATTGCGCAATAACCATAACAATAGGGTTATTGTTTTGATTGAACCAGCTTAATACTGCACGAATAAGTAACATCCAAAAAAACAATACGCCCGCTTGTTTTATCACAGAGATAAATGAGAACAATAACAAGGTAAGAATGTCTACAGCAGCACCTGCAATCAAAGTAAGTACTAACATTTTAACTAACACGACAATCAGTGCCAGTAAGATTGATGAAGTATCGATACGTCCTATCGAAGGTAATAGTCGACGCATTGGTGCGATAATAGGCTGTGTCGCTTTAATCACAAATTGACTAAATGGATTGTAAAAATCCGCTCTTGCAAGCTGCAGCATAAAACGAAGAATGACGATCATTAGGTATAAGTCAAACACGGTGTTGACTAAAAAACTCATTGCATTCATGGATATTGCCTTACGTTTATGTAAATTAGTGCCTAAGTTAGTACCTAAATTAGTGCTTAAATAAATGCTTAAATTAACTGATCGCATATTTAACAGTTCAGTTAACTCAGCTGCAATATACCCGATTTTCACTCAGATTTCGTGCGTTTAAGCTGAGTTTTTACTAAAAACTATTTTAGCACTAAAGAGGTTAACGTTAAGTTAAATAATCATTCATCCCATAGCGTTAAAATGTTTTAGCCATCTCTTGGGCTCTGGCAACGCAGTTTGTCATGGCTTGGTCTACCAATTCAACTAAACCGCCTTGCTGGAGCGTTTCAACCGCTCTGGCTGTGGTGCCACCTTTTGACATAACATTCTGACGTAATTCTGTCACCGATAATTGTTGGTTTTGGATCACCATTTGCGCGGCACCTAAAGCGGCCTGTTCAGCAAGGAGTCTTGCTTTGTCCTCAGCCATGCCCATATTGACGCCAGAAGCGATCATTGACTCGATAAACAAGTAGAAATAAGCAGGAGAACTGCCCGCTAGCGCAATCACTTGATCTAATTCTGCTTCTTTATCAACCCAAACTACTTTGCCACCACTTTGCATTAATGTTTCGCAAATGGCCTTATGTTCGGCAGATATACTGTCATCGGCATAAATACCCGTCATACCATAGCCAATTTGAGTAGGGGTATTAGGCATAGTGCGGATAAGCTTGATAGGTTGTTTAAAATAGACCGGATAACGAGACGCCGGAATACCTGCAGCGATAGTGATGATTAACTTATCCGCTAAATCCAGTGAACTTAAGTCTTCACAAACAGATGCCATTAATTGAGGTTTTACGCTTAACACGATCACCTCTGCTGCTTTGGCTGCTGAGTGGTTATCATGGGAAACCTCAATAGCAAAATCTTGCTGCAACGCATCCAATTTACCTTTGCTTGGATTGGTAGCATGAATAAGATCACTAGGATAGCCATGTGTAACTAAGCCACTGATAATGCTACGAGTCATATTGCCCGCACCGATAAAACATACTTTTGCTTGAGTCATTAAGTCTGTATCCAATAAAAGAGTGAATTTATGTCCAATTGCTGTGTATGTTACCTAATTCAGCTCTAGGACGCTACGCTTCCAGGTTCTAGGGTCGCTACGCTGCTAGGGCGGACTACGTCCTGCTAGGCCGCTGCGCGGATAGAGCGCTTCGCTTCTAGGGACAGCTTCGCTGCTAAGATTGAGTCGCTGCGCGACTAGGCTATTGATTGTATAGAATCTAGCCGCGTAGCGTCCTAGCAGCGCAGCGCTCTAGGCTGTTGCTATAGATTGTATAGAATCTAGCCGCGTAGCGTCCTAGCAGCGCAGCGTTCTAGGCTCTTGCTATAGATTGTATAGAATCTAGCCGCGTAGCGACCTAGCAGCGCAGCGTTCTAGGCTGTTGCTATAGATTGTATAGAATCTAGCCGCGTAGCGTCCTAGCAGCGTAGCGCTCTAGGCTCTTGCTATAGATTTTATAGCCTCTAGCAGCGCAGCGCTCTAGGCTGTTGATTTTATCTTTGACCAAAGATAGCACTGCCGATGCGTACCATGGTTGATCCGTTAGCGATAGCGATATCCATGTCGCCGCTCATGCCCATAGATAGAGTGTCGACGCTAGGATATTGCTGTTTGAGCTGGTCAAAAAGTTGCTTTAATTGGCTAAATTCTTGTTGTTGAAGTTGTACATCATCAGTGGCGGTTGGGATCGCCATTAATCCGCGCAGTTTAAGGTGGGGCAAGGATGCGATAGTAAGTGCTAACGTGGCGACATCTGCGAAATCTGCAGAATTGATACCCGACTTAGACTCTTCCTGGCTAATATTGACTTGAATACACACGTTTAATGGCGACTTGTTACTCGGACGCTGTTCATGCAAACGTTGGGCTATTTTGCCGCGACTTAAGGTGTGCAGCCAGTCGAAGTGTTCGGCGACAATTTTTGTTTTATTCGATTGCAGCGGACCAATAAAATGCCATTCTATATCCGGGTAATCTGCCTGTAAGGCGTTAATCTTAGTTTCGCCTTCTTGGACATAGTTTTCACCAAATAAACGTTGCCCCGCTTGATAAGCTGCAATAATGTCACTTATGGGTTTGGTTTTGCTCACCGCCAGTAGGTTTATCTCATCTGGAGAACGTGAACAATTTTGCGCCGCTTGATTAATTCTGCTCTGGGCGATTGATATTCTGTCTGCTATTGTTGTCATAATGTTGGTTTAATGGATGTCTCTACAATGGAAATCACTGAATTACTGGCCTTTAGTGTCAAACACAAAGCATCAGATCTACATCTTTCAGCAGGCGTATCCCCCATGATCCGTGTTGACGGTGAAGTGAGGAAAATTAATTTACCTGCGTTAGATCATCAAGGCGTTCATAGTCTTGTTTATGACATCATGAATGATAAACAACGTAAAGACTATGAAGAACACTTAGAAATCGATTTTTCATTCGAAGTCCCCAATCTAGCTCGCTTTCGTGTTAACGCATTTAATCAGTCTCGTGGTGCAGGCGCGGTATTTCGTACCATTCCTTCTGAAATTTTATCTCTTGAGCAACTTGGTGCACCAGAAATTTTTAAGAAAATTGCCAGTTACCCACGTGGATTGGTATTAGTGACAGGGCCAACGGGGTCGGGTAAATCGACCACATTGGCAGCGATGGTCGACTACGTTAATGAAAATCGACATGAACATATTTTAACCATTGAAGACCCGATAGAATTTGTCCATCAAAACAAACAATGCTTAATCAATCAGCGCGAAGTTCACAAACATACACATAGCTTTAATGCGGCGCTGAGAAGTGCATTGCGTGAAGACCCTGATGTTATTCTTGTGGGTGAAATGCGCGACCTTGAAACCATTCGTTTAGCCATGACGGCCGCAGAAACGGGTCACTTAGTGTTTGGTACTTTGCATACCACCTCGGCAGCCAAAACCATTGACCGTGTGGTCGATGTATTTCCTGAAGGTGAAAAAAGCATGGTACGCACCATGTTGTCAGAGTCACTTCAAGCCGTTATTTCGCAAACATTGATTAAGAAAATTGGTGGTGGCCGAGTGGCCGCACATGAAATTATGATGGGTACACCCGCGATCCGAAATCTTATTCGTGAAGACAAGGTCGCGCAAATGTATTCAGCCATTCAAACGGGTATGTCTCACGGCATGCAAACCCTTGATCAATGCCTGCAAAATTTGGTCAATCGTGGCTTAATTACCCGCGAAGATGCGATGCAGAAAAGTTCGAATAAACAAGCTAATTTCTAAGGAACTGGATCATGGATGTTCGTCCGTTTTTAAATATGATGGTTGAGAAAAAGGCGTCTGACTTATTTATCACCGCCGGTTTTCCACCGAGTGCCAAAATTGACGGTGAGTTACGTCAGCTATCTGAAGACCGATTAACACCAGAGCAATCGCTGATGTTTGTTGAGTCGTTAATGAGTGATATACAAAAGAAAGAGTTTCACGACAGCAGCGAATGCAACTTTGCTTTTGCGGCAAAAGATTTAGGCCGTTTTCGTGTCAGTGCCTTTTGGCAACGAGAATCAGCCGGTTGTGTTATGCGCCGTATCGAAACCCAAATTCCAGAAGTGGATGACTTAAAGCTTCCCGCCATTTTAAAAGATTTGGTCATGAGTAAACGTGGTCTTATCATCATGGTCGGCGGAACAGGTACCGGTAAGTCAACCTCGCTAGCTGCGCTGGTGGGCTACCGAAACGCTCATTCTCGGGGGCATATTCTGACCATTGAAGACCCGGTTGAATTTGTGCATAACCATCGTAAAAGTATTGTTACTCAACGAGAAGTGGGTATTGATACCGACTCATTTGATGCCGCGCTTAAAAGCTCACTGCGCCAAGCGCCAGATGTGATCTTAATTGGTGAAATTCGTACTCAAGAAACCATGGAATTTGCACTGTCGTTTGCCGAAACCGGTCATTTATGTATGGCGACTTTACATGCAAACAACGCCAACCAAGCACTCGATCGTATTATGCATTTGGTGCCAGAAAGTAAGCACAATCAGCTGCTATTTGATTTGTCATTAAATTTACGCGGTATTGTGGCGCAACAGCTTATTCCTAAATCAGATGGAACCGGACGTCGAGCCGCCATTGAGGTGTTAATTAATACCCCACGTGTGGCCAGTTTGATTGCTAAAAACGAGTTGCATTTACTGAAAGAAACCATGGCTAAGTCTCGCGAGCAAGGCATGCAAACTTTCGACCAGGCATTGCTTGATTTATATCTAGAAGGTGAGATCAGTTACGCCGATGCATTACATCATGCCGACTCACCTAATGATTTGCGTTTAATGATTAAATTGCAAAACAACGAAGCGGCTTCATCGGGCGCCATGGAAGGCATTACACTCGATATGGACTAGGCGTGATATGAACAAAATGTTCAGATAGTAAGCCAGTTGGTGGTTTTTTAGAGGTCGAGCGTCACATAATGTGTGTTTTTTTGTTATAATCAACGTTGGATTGTCATTACGGATGCTGTAATGATAAAAGAGGGTTAAATTTTCAGCGATTAATCCACTTCGTGTAATTACATTATACGTTACTAATTTTTATCACGTTTTATAACAATATGTATCAAGGATGTATTATGCAGTTATGGCAAAAAGTCACTGTTTTATCTTCGCTAATCTTGTTTCCATTTTCGGCTTCGGCTGTAAAAGTTACTGATGAAGTCGATATTGGCGGCGCAGTAAGAATCAACTACGGTTGGAAAGATTACGATAATAACTCCAAACTTAAATTTGAACTGTTCCGTGCCGATGTCAACTATAAGAGTAAAGATGGCTTGTTCGCCTCAGCTCAGTACCGTTGGTACGAAAGCATGGATGTAGTGCATCATGCCTACATGGGTTATCAATTTGACGAAGCACAATCAGTACAAGTGGGTGTAACCCAAGTACCATTTGGCTTATTACCTTACGCAGCACATTCATTTTGGTTTGGTGCAACGTATTATCTTGGTTTTGAAGATGATTACGATGCAGGTATCCATTACAAAAATGAAAAAGATGGTTGGCGCTACGACCTAGCTTACTTTAGTAATGATGAATACGGTAATGGTGCGCGTGTCGATCGCTACTCATTTGACGTTGCTACAACGGATCAATCTCCATATGAAGAGTCAGGCCAAATAAACGCCCGAGTTGAGCGTGAATTTACTTCTGGTGACGTCACTCATAAGTTAGGTGGCTCATTACAGTTAAGCCAATTAGATTATATGGCTGATATCTCTAGCGTAGATGGTGAAGATGTCGATAGCCTTGCAGCTGCAGCTCATTGGCAACTTGACTGGAAAAAATGGCAATTACAGTTACAGTATATTCATTACGACTATGACGTAAAAGACAGTGAACGTATTACTCTTAGTGCGTTTCAGTTTCCATTCGAAATTGCTGCTGAAGCAGATGTTGCGACAGTTAACTTAGCTAAATCGTTTGATGTCGACTGGGGTCCAATCACTAATGTAAATTGTTACAACGATTACAGCCAAGTGATGGCATCAGGCGACGGGCTAGATGATTCTGTCCAAAACGTGACGGGTTGTGCCATCACTGCTGGTAAGTTTTATTCTTATGTCGACTGGATTGCCGGTAAAAATATGTGGTTTGTTAAAGGCCCAGGTGTGGGTATCGATAATGGCGACACAGCATGGCATTCTCGTTTGAACATCAATGTTGGTTTCTATTTCTAAACATTTTTGATCTCAATAAAAAAGTATTACGTACAATAGTGTGATATTTCATTAGGCACCGATAAAGTCATTTATCGGTGCCTTTTAACTTTGAGTCAAGGACAAACTAAAAATGATTAAATACCTAACAGCCATTGGCTTATTCACATTAAGTTCTGCTGCTTTTGCCACCAATTGTCCTGACTACCTCAATGTTGAAGCGCGAAAATTACACTCAACAGAAAACGTTAATTTATGTGAACTCACTCAAGGCAAAGCGGTGTTAATTGTTAACACGGCTTCCCATTGTGGCTTTACACCTCAATTTGAAGCACTTGAAACATTACATAAAGAGTATGCTGATAAAGGATTAGTGGTCATTGGCTTTCCTTCAGATGATTTTTTCCAAGAAGAAAAAGATGAAGCCAAAACCGCCGATGTTTGTTTTATTAATTATGGTGTCACCTTCACCATGGTGGCAACATCAGCCGTTAAAGGCAGCAGTGCTAACTCAGTATTTAAATACCTAGGCGACAACAGTGCTGAACCAAAATGGAATTTCTACAAATATGTTATCTCAGGTGATGGTCAAACCGTACAGCAATTTAATTCGCGGGTTAAACCTGATAGCGATGAACTGAAAAAAGCGATTGAATCAGTTTTGTAATCATTAACTCAAGTGAGTTATTTTACCGCATTCTTTAACTGAGCTCTTTCACTGAGCCCTTTCAATCAGCCGTCTAGCTTAAATAAATATTTACAGAGTGCGGGGTATTTTGATATAAAATCGATACCCAGCACTCTTTATGTTTTAAATGAATGCGATACAATTTTAATTTAAGCTCATGAGTTATTCAGCATGAGATATATTTGTCGATCAAAATCAATAACGGAGAAGATACTTTGGCTAGATTTTCAGGGCTAGATAAAGACACCGGCCATAAAGCACGTGGCAAAACTGGCGTATTACTATTAAATCTAGGTACACCAGATGCGCCAACGGCATCTGCTGTTCGCATTTATTTGGCTGAGTTTTTGGCAGACCCTCGAGTGGTGGAAATTCCAAAACTAATATGGATGATTATTCTTCACGGCATTATTTTGCGTATTCGTCCGGCTAAATCAGCAGCGTTATATCAAAAAGTATGGACCGATGCGGGTTCGCCTTTACTCGATATCAGCCAGCGTCAACAAGCAAAACTAGCTAAACAATTACAAGCACAAGGCTACGATGCCAGTGTGCATTTGGCGATGCGTTATGGATCGCCATCAACGTCGAGCACCTTGCAAGCTATGCACAAACAAGGGGTAGACAACTTAGTGGTTTTGCCTTTGTATCCGCAGTATGCAGCGCCAACAACAGGGTCTGCGTTTGATGCTTTGGCTAAAGAACTGATGAAATGGCGTTATATTCCGGCACTGCATTTTATTAATACCTATCATGACAACAGTGATCTTATCGATGCCCTTGCCGCATCCATTCAAAAAGACTTTGATGAACACGGTAAACCACAAAAATTGGTGATGTCATATCATGGTATGCCAGAGCGAAATCTGCATTTAGGCGATCCCTATTATTGCTTCTGTTTGAAAACGACTCGTTTAGTGGTCGAAAAATTAGGCTTAAGTGAAGACGATTACGTCGCAACATTCCAGTCTCGCTTTGGCAAGGCTAAATGGTTACAACCTTATACCGACGCAACAATAGCCAGCCTACCAGCCAAAGGTATCACCGATATCGCCGTTATTTGCCCAGCATTTAGTGCCGATTGCCTAGAAACCTTAGAAGAAATCAAAGGCGAAAATCGTCACGTATTTGAAGATGCCGGCGGCAAAAACTTCAGATACATCGAATGTTTAAATGATAACGATGACCACATCAACATGATGGCCAATCTGGTAAAACCTTTTCTTTAATTATAGGGCGTGACTTCGTCACTGCTAGGGCGCTTCGCTTCTAGGGCGCTTCGCTTCTAGGGCGCTTCGCTTCTAGGGCGGACTGCGTCCTGCTAGAACAGCTTCGCTGCTAAGATTGAGTCGCTGCGCGACTAGGCTGTTGATTTTATAGAATCTAGCCGCGTAGCGTCCTAGCAGCGAAGCGTTCTAGGCATCGAGATCCTAGGCCGCTACGCGGATAGTGCGCTTCGCTTCTAGAGCGGACTGCGTCCTGCTAGAACAGCTTCGCTGCTAAGATTGAGTCGCTGCGCGGCTAGGCTGTTGATTTTATAGAATCTAGCCGCGTAGCGTCCTAGCAGCGCAGCGCTCTAGGCTGTTGCGTACCTAGGCTTTTAGCTTTATATCCTCGCCTCTGCTTTTATGATTTGTTAAACTCAAATAATGTTTCGTCGTTAAAGAAATAATATGAGAATAGATCCCAATATCGCATTAGTTTATAGCACTGATAAAGGTCGTATTGATCAACCTAAACCACAAGCTGAAATTCCAACTGGTGACGGCATAGTGCGGATCCACAAAGATACTAAAGGTCGTAAAGGTAAGGGCGTGAGTGTGATAAAAGGGCTCGCATTAGATGAAAAAACCTTAAAAGATCTTGCGCAAAAACTGAAGAAACAATGTGGCTGCGGTGGTACAGTAAAAGACTTCTGCATTGAAGTACAAACCGACAATCGCGAACAAATAAAATCCATATTAGAAAAGTTGAATTTCACAGTGAAATTAGCGGGTGGATGATACATATCGCTGAGACACGATTTGGGAGAGTATATGGATAGCTTCAAAGACCACTTTTTAATTGCCATGCCATCACTAGATGAGACATTTTTTGAACGTGCGGTGATCTACATTTGTGAGCATGATCAAAAGGGTGCCATGGGAATAATGGTTAACCGACCCATTGGCGTTGAAGTTGAAGATCTGCTTGAACAAATGGAATTATATTTATCGCCAGAGTTTTCATTCTCCTTAGACAATCAAGTACTCATTGGCGGCCCTGTGGCGCCCGAACGTGGTTTTGTGCTGCATACGCCTCAAAAACATTGGATCAATAGCACTGAGATCAGTGAAGAGATAATGTTAACTTCTTCACGGGATATATTAGCCGCGATTGGTTCAGATAAATCTCCCGAGCAATTTATTGTTGCCCTTGGCTACGCTGGCTGGAGTAAAGATCAGCTTGAACAAGAAATTGTAGACAATACTTGGTTAACGATTAAAGCCACGCCAGAGTTACTTTTCAACATTGATCATGAA
Organism: Shewanella sp. CAL98-MNA-CIBAN-0140; assembly: GCF_040309905.1. Classification (NCBI taxonomy): domain Bacteria; kingdom Pseudomonadati; phylum Pseudomonadota; class Gammaproteobacteria; order Alteromonadales; family Shewanellaceae; genus Shewanella; species Shewanella sp. CAL98-MNA-CIBAN-0140. Next base: position 1,105 of record NZ_JBEOPI010000011.1, on the reverse strand, counting down.
CACCTGTGGCAAATGGCGACTCAACAACTGGGTTTTGATATTTGGCAAATGTCTAGTCAAATAGGCCATGCTTAAAAATAGCTCGCTACGCTTCTAAGATTTTAGGCTGCTTCGCTACTAGGGCGTGACTTCGTCACTGCTAGTGTCGCTGCGCTGCTAGAACGGACTACGTCCTGCTAGGATCGCTTCGCTTCTAGGGACAGCTTCGCTGCTAAGATTGAGTCGCTGCGCGACTCGGCTGTTGATTTTATAGCCTCTAGCCGCGTAGCGTCCTAGCAGCGCAGCGCTCTAGGCTGTTGCTCAGATTTTATAGAATCTAGCCGCGTAGCGTCCTAGCAGCGAAGCGTTCTAGGCTGTTGCTCAGATTTTATAGCCTCTAGCCGCGAAGCGTCCTAGCAGCGAAGCGCTCTAGGCTGTTGCTTTTAAAGCGATTAAACAAAGAGATAAACATGCAACCACAAACCGTTTTAGGGTTCGACTACGGCACCAAAAGTATTGGTGTCGCGATAGGTCAAGCCATTACTGCTAGTGCCACGCCTTTACTATCAATTAAAGCGGTTGATGGGATCCCTAATTGGGATGATATCGATAAATTATTAAAAGAATGGCAACCAGACCTTGTCGTCGTCGGCCTACCGTTAAATATGGATGGCACCGAACAAGAGATGACGCAACGAGCGCGAAAATTTGCTAACCGAATTAACGGTCGTTTTGGGGTTAAAATTGCCACCCAAGATGAGCGCTTAACCACTGCCGATGCTAAAGCTCGCTTATTCGAACTCGGTGGCTTTAAAGCGTTAACCAAAGGTCAAATTGATGCGGTTTCAGCGGTATTAATTATCGAAAGTTATTTTGAAAATCAATTTTAATCTAGATCCTAGGCCGCTACGCGGATAGTGCGCTGCGCTTATAGAGCGGACTTCGTCCTGCTAGGGACAGCTTCGCTGCTAAGATCCTAGGCCGCTACGCGGATAGTGCGCTGCGCTTCTAGGACGGACTTCGTCCTGCTAGGGACAGCTTCGCTGCTAAGATCCTAGGCCGCTACGCGGATAGTGCGCTGCGCTTATAGAGCGGACTTCGTCCTGCTAGGGACAGCTTCGCTGCT